>JBJEYH010000156.1:0-23951 GCA_051886675.1 Aristaeellaceae bacterium | reverse complement strand
AAGAGCCCTGCATCGCAAGGCTTTTCAGGCAAAGAAAAACGCTGGCCCGTGTATCGGGGGCGGTGTTCTTTATGGGGCAAACAAAAATCCGAACCGTCTTCCGGTTCGGATTTTTGTTTGCCCCCGCAGGCTCCGGCGGGGGGCTGCCCGCCGCGCCGATCCCGCGCCGGATGATGGCGGCCGCGCCCTTCCCGATCGGCATACGGCCGCTCCGCCCATGGACGCGGACGGCGTCCTTCCGCCGCCCTACATCATCCTGATCAGGGACGCGCATATGTACACCAGCTCCTGCCGGGGGGTTTTCAGGTTTTCCGTCACCCACCACTTCATCGTGTTCACGAGCGCGCCGGAGATGATCGCCGCCAGCAGCTCGGGCTTTGCCGGAAGAATGGCGCCGTTTTTCGCATCCTGCCGCAGATGGCTGCGGATATCGCACTCGGCCTCGTTGGAGACGATCTCGAAGAGCATGTGCGAATTGTTGCTCCTGAGCATCGACTGCAGCAGCCGGCTGTGATGCTCGACAAACTGCAGCGAATGGTCGATCATGCTGATGTAAAACGTCTGGGGCCGGTTCTGATCGTACTCCAGGCTGTTTTTCTGTTCGAAGACCCGCTGCAGCTCCCGGATCGAAAACGTGAACAGCTCGTATTTGTCGCCGAAGTGCTTGTAGAACGTCGCCCGGCGAATCATCGCCCGTTCGCACAGCTCGCCCACCGTAATGGCCTCAAAGGGCTTTTCGCTCATCAGCTCCAGCAGCGCCCGCTGCAGGGACGCGTAGGTGCGCTGCACGCGGAAATCCAGCTTCCTTTCCATCATTTCCCACCTTTTCGGAAACACTCGCGTCCGGTTTGTCAACTATCCTGTTCAGGGCAAAGGATGTACCGTTGCAACATTTCCCGGAGCCATTATACTGGTAAACGTAACAAATGTCAATTATTCGCCAGCTGTTACGCCGTATCTGCAGAAAGGCTGGCGAAACGCATGCGAAATTGACCGCATCCGGGCCCGCAGGCCGGAGAGCATCGAAAACAGAAAGGCCCATATCGCGGGGCTTGCGGCGGCCGTGTTCCTGATCGGCGACGGCTGCAGGCCCGGCGAAAACGTCACCCTCCATGAGCAGCGGAGCGGCGGCGGCTCCATGGACGGCGCGCAGGGGGCGAAGGGCTGCATCTGCCGGGACGAGCGGGAGCCCGAGCCGAACATGGCGTGCCTCTGGCACCTGTGCGGGAAGATTCCCCCGATCGACACGCCCGGCCGCACCATTCCGGAGGAAACCGCGGACGCTAACCGGGAGCATCGGATCGTCGCGAAAAGCCGCGCGCTGTACGAGCCCCCGTACGGCATCCGCATTCTGGCCATGCGCCTGAAGAAGATGCCGGGCACCGATCAGCTCCGGAAATCGGATCTGCCGCCCGTCAATCCCCTGAAGCTCAGCCGCGGGCCGGATCAGCTGCTGACCACCGTCAACGCAATCCCCGGGGTCGGGGATGAAGAGATCATCAATGAAGGAGTGAGGCGCATGAGAATCTACGATTTGAAGTACAACGCAAAGCCGCCCGAGGGCATCGAGCGGCGCAAGGCCTACATCATCGGCGGAGGCATCGCCGGGCTGTCCGCCGCGGTGCATCTGGTGGACGACATCCACATGCCCGGCCGGAACATCATCATCCTGGAAGCCTCCGGCGAGATCGGCGGCTCCATGGACGGAACCGGCAGCGCGCAGACCGGCTATCTCTGCCGCGGCGAGCGGGAGCTGGAGCCGCAGATGGAATGCCTGTGGAACATCTGCGCCAAGGTGCCGTCGCTGCGGCATCCGGGGCGCACCGTGCTGGACGACGTGTGGGACTACAACCGGGAGCATCCGCTGCACACGGACTATCGCCTGGTCGTGCAGGGCGAGGCGATCCCCTGTCACGACTTCAGCATGGACGAGGCCTGCATGGAGGCCATGCTCCACGTGCTGTTCTGCGACGAAAGCGAGCTGGAGGGGAAAACCATCGCCGACGTGTTCCCGGAGAGCTTCTTCCACGGGAACCTGTGGCTCACCTTCCACAACATGCTGGCCTTCAAGCAGTATCACAGCGCCATCGAGGCCAAGCGCTATTTCCGGCGCTTCACGCACTTCATGCCCGAAAGCGAATACCTGCACGGCATCCTGCACACCGACCTGAATGAATACGACGCAATCATTCTCCCCATCCGGGTCTGGCTGGAGGAGCAGGGCGTCCAGCTCCGCACCGGCCTGAACGTCACCGAAATCCTGATGACCTACGATCACAACACGGTCACCGGCCTGCGCTACGAGACCTCCGGCAAGGAATACACCCTCAGCGTCGATCCCAACGATATGGTGTTCTTCACCAACGGCAGCATGAGCCAGAATTCCGCCTTCGGCGACAATCACACCGTCGCCCCCACCAACCGGGATACCGTCCGCCGCGGCGTGTTCTCCGTGTGGGAAAAGCTGGCGAAGCTGGATCCCAAGTTCGGCCGGCCCGAGGTGTTCATCAGCGACATCGACAAAACCAAATGGATCAGCTTCTTCCCGACGATCACCGGCTGTCCGGAGTTCTACCGCCGCATCGAGGAAAAATCCGGCCGGCCCATCGGCGAAACCGGCGCCATTTCCTTCCCGGAATCGGGCTGGGACATTTCCTATATCCCCTATCACGCGCCCTACTTCCCGAATCAGCCGGAGAACGTTCAGGTTGGCTGGGGGTACGGCCTGTGGGGCGAGCGGCCGGGCAACTACGTCCGCAAGCCCATGTGCGAATGCACCGGCGATGAAATCCTCACCGAGCTGCTGTACCACTTCGGCATGCTGGACCTCCGGGACGAGCTGCTGTCCCACACCTATGTGTCCACCTGCATGATGCCCTACATCACCAGCCAGTTCATGCCCCGGCACATTGCCGACCGGCCCAAGGTCGTGCCGGAGGGCTGCACCAATCTGGCCTTTATCGGCCAGTATGTGGAAACGCCCTCCGACGCGGTGTTCACGGTGGAAACCTCCTGCCGCACCGGCATGTACGCGGCCTACGCGCTCTCCGGCGTGGAGAAGCTGCCGCTGGAGGTCGCGCCCACCTTCTACGATGCGCGCTATATCCTCGCGCAGCTCAAGAAGATCCGGAACCTGGACGGCCCGGTGACCGCCAGGGATCTGCCCCGGATCAACCCGCTGAAAATCCGCGAGCTGGAAAAGCAGGCCCTGACGCTGATCAACAGCATCGAAGCGTATCCGACCCTCTATCCCGGCCGGAATCCTCCGCCCAGCAGGAAATAAGCCCCCCGGGAGAGCATCCCCCCAGCCCGCGAACGCCGGATGCCGCAGGGCCGTTCAGCCCGCCGCGCCGTCCCCCGCGGGGCGGAACGCCCGCGGCATACCGGCATCGCCAGAAAGGACAATCGCCATGCTGATCACCATCGGGAAGGATACGCCCACCGTCCCCTTTCACAGGCACTGGCAATTCTGCGTGGGCAGTCCCCACGCGACCTACGCGCTCCGCCGGGACTACTGCGAGCAGCTCAGCCAGGTGCATCGGGAGCTGAACATCCAGCGGGTGCGGTTCCACGGGATCCTCAGCGACGATATGCATACCCTGCACAGGATGTCCGACTTCCTCCCCCTTCCGGGCGCGGGCCGCTACGAGGAAAGGAGCTTCCGCTGGTGCGGCGCGGCCTATGACAACGTGCTGGCCGCGGGCATGCAGCCCTTTGTGGAGCTGAGCTTCATGCCGCGGCATCTGGCCCGGCGGAACCGAAGGGGTCTGTTTTACTACAGGCCCTGCATATCGCCGCCCCGGGATCTGAAGGCCTGGAGCCGCTACGTCCAGGATTTCGTCCGCTTCCTGATCGGCCGCTACGGCATCGGTGAGGTGCGCCAGTGGTACTTCGAGGTGTGGAACGAGCCGGATCTGACGCTGCCGTTCTTTGCGGGCAGCCAGCAGGATTACTTCCGGCTCTACGCCGCCACGGCGCAGGCCATCCGGGAGGTGGACGGCGGCATCCGGGTCGGCGGACCCTCCACCTCGGGCAGCAAGTGGGTGCCGGAGCTGCTGGCATACTGCCGGAGCCATCAGGCGCCCATCGACTTCATCACCACCCATGAGTACGCCGGCGATCCCCTGGGCGGGCTGGAGGACCACGGGAAAGATGAACGGATGAAAATCCGCATGGACTGGCTGGCCGGGATCCGGCAGCGCAACGCCCTTCCGCACGATCAGCTGCTGGCGCTGTACCGGGCGCTGTCCATGACCGACAGGGTGACCGGCGCGCTGAATCCCGACGCGCTGATCCGCTTTGCCCGGCGCGCCCGGCGGGATGCCGGCAGCCTGCCCGTGTACTACACGGAGTGGAACATGAGCGCCTCCTTCTCGGCCCCCTGCAACGACACAAGCATGCAGGCCGCCTACCTGATCCACGCCATCCTGGGCACGCAGGATACCATCGACGGCTCCTCCATCTGGTGCTTCACCGACCTGTTCGAGGAGCTGCACCCCTTCCCGGAGGAATTCCACGGCGGCTTCGGCCTGCTGACGCAGAGCGGCATCAGGAAGCCCTCCTACCACGCCCTGCAGCTGCTGACCGACGTGGGCGACCAGCGGTACGTGCTGCCGGAAGCCGAGGGGCATATGGACGCGGCCGCCTTCCGATCGGAGGCGGGGATCCAGATCCTGCTCAGCCGCCTGAGCTTCCAGCCCGGGACGGACAGGGAGGAGGCGGAGATCCGCGTGGCCCTGGAGCGTCCGCCGGAAAGGGTGACGATCCGCCGCATCAGCGAGGAGCAGGGCAATCCCCTGCGGGTGTGGCAGGCGATGGGCGCGCCCCAGGTGCCAACCCCCCGGCAGGTGCGGGAGATTGCCGACGCCTCGGCCATCGTTCCGGAGGACGTCCCCTTTGCCTATGACAACGGCCTGCTGACCATCCGCACGTCCCTGAAGGACAACGACATATCCCTTCTGCAGCTTCACTGCCCCGCACAGCCTTAACCCCACAGAACACAAGGGAGGAATACCTCATGGCCGAACAACCGGCAACCGCCTGCAACCGCGCAAGGGTCTGGCAAATCGCGCTGTTCACGCTGAACAACGCCGCAACCAACGCGGCGCTGCTCCTGATGGGCCGCTACGCCTATTTCACGCAGAACATCCTCGGGCTGATGGCGGTGGTGGTGGGCGCCATCGCCATGCTGATGCGGGTCTTCGACGGCATCACCGATCCGCTGATCGGCTTCCTGCTGGACAAGACGGACACCCGCTTCGGCCGGTTCCGGCCCTTCATGGTCGCCGGCTGTCTGATCATGTGCCTGTGCCTGCTGGCCATCTTCCACGCGCCCCAGGGCATGAGCCCCGGCGCCGCCTACACCTACACCACTGTCTTCTACATCATCTACATTCTGGGCTACACCTGCCAGACCACCGTCACCAAGGCGGCCCAGGCGATTCTGACCAACGATCCCAAGCAGCGTCCCCTCTACGCCGGCTTCGAGGCCCTGAGCACCCGCATCGTGGGCGCGTTCATCTCCGTGCTCATCACCATGCTGCTGGCGGGGAAATACGCCGTCGGCGAATACGAGGGCGAAGGCATGCGCAATCCTGCCATGTGGGGCACGGCCTCGGTCATCATCTGCCTGCTGATGCTCGCGCTCACCGCCCTGGCGGTGATCGGCATCTGGCAGAAGGACAACCCCCGGTTCTACGGCCGCTCCGCCGCCGTGCGGATCCGCATGCGGGATTACCTGGACATCATCGCCCACAACCGCCCCGTGCAGATGCTCATCATCTCCGCGGCCACCGACAAGCTGGGCCTGATGCTCAGCAACGGCCTGCTGGTCTACGTATGCTCCAACCTGCTCAGGGACACCGCCCTGGAGGGCAAATACACCATGGTCAGCCTGGTGCCGATCATGGTGGCGGCCTTCATCGGCGTGGCCATCTCCCGCCGCAAGGGCCTAAAGCGCAACTTCATCATCGGCACCATCGGGTCGATGCTGATGCTCGTCGTGCTGCTCATGATCCGGCCGGATCCCCAGAACCCCTGGCTGTGGCTGGGCCTGCTGGTGGTGCAGAACTGCATCTACTGCCTCTCCAACGGCAGCGTGGTTCCCATGCTGGCCGACTGCACGGACTATGAAACCTATCGCTCCGGCCGCTTTGTCCCCGGCATGATCGGCACCATCTTCTCCTTTGTGGACAAGCTGCTCTCCAGCCTGTCCAACCTGATTGTGGGCATCGCGCTGACCATCGCCGGCGTCGGCGACAGCGTCATCCCGCCCAATCAGGCCATGGGCAGCCGGTTCGATACGGTCATCCTGCTGTGCTTCTGCGGGATTCCGATTCTGGGGCATATCGCGTCGCTCATCGCCATGCGCTTCTACGACCTGGACGACAAGCGCATGGTGGAAATTCAGGCTGCGCTGCAGCGCAGATGACAGGGAGGAACATCGCCGTGGATTACTCGAAAAAGCCCTTTTACCTCAGCCGGGAGGATCTGGACTGGGTGGAAAAGACCTTCTCCGCCATGACGCTGGAGGAAAAGCTGAATCAGGTTTTCGTGGACATGCTGTGGAACAACACGCCCCGGGAGGTCGCCGCCACCCAGAGCAGCTGTCAGCTGGGCGGCTTCCGCTACAACAACATGACCCCCGAAAAGCTCTGGGAGCAGAACAGCGCCATCCAGCGCAGCAGCCGGATCCCCGCGCTGATCGCCGCCAATGTGGAGGCCGGCGGCAACGGCGCGGTCTCCGGCGGCACGAAAATCGGCGAGGAGATCGCCATCGCCGCCACGGGCAAGCCGGAGAACGCCTACTACCTGGGCTATTACGGCTGCCGGGAGGCCGCCGCGGTGGGCTGCAACTGGACCTTCGCCCCCATTGTGGACGTGGACGTCAACTGGCGCAACTGCATCATCCCCACCCGCAGCTTTGGCCGCGATCCCGACACGGTGCTGCAGATGAGCCTGCAGTATTTCCGCGGCGCCACGGACGCGGGGGTGGCCTGCTGCATGAAGCACTTCCCGGGGGACGGCTGCGACGAGCGGGATCAGCATCTGGTGACCACCTGCAACGACCGCACCTGCGAGGAATGGGACGCCACCTACGGCAAAATCTATCAGGGCATGATCGACGCGGGGGTGCAGAGCGTGATGGTGGGACACATCACGCTGCCGGCCTACAGCCGCGCGCTGAGCCCCGGCATCCGGGACGAGGACATCCTGCCCGCCACCGTGGCGCCGGAGCTGCTGCATGGCCTGCTGCGGGGCAAGCTGGGCTTCAACGGGCTGATCATCACAGACGCCACGCACATGGTGGGCATCACCGGGCGGATGCGCCGGCACGACTTCATCCCCCGCATGCTGATGAGCGGCTGCGACATGATTCTCTATTACCGCGACCATGACGAGGACATCGGCTACCTGAAGGAGGCCCTGCAGGACGGCCGCCTGACCATGCGCCGCCTGGACGAGGCCGTGCATACGGTGCTGGCCTTCAAGGCGTCCATGAAGCTGCACCAGAAGCAGGCCCAGGGAACCCTGATGCCCCCCAGGGAGGGCCTGTCCGTCATCGGCTGCGAGGCGCACAGGCGGAAGGCCGCCGAAATCATCGACCAGTCCGTCACGCTGGTGAAGAACAGCCGGGATCAGCTGCCCTGGTCGCCCAAAACCCACAGGCGGATCATCATCTACACCGCGCAGGACACAAGCCTGCAGTCCCGGCTGAAGAGCATGAAGCATCCCGTCAGCGCGCTGCTGGCGGAGGAGCTGCGCGCCCAGGGCTTCGAGCCGACCGTCTATAAGCTCAAGCCCCTCCGGTATCTCAGCCCCAAGGGCGTCAACGGGAAGAAGTTCCTGGCGGCCATGTCGGTCGGGAAGTTCAGGAGCCAGTACGACGCGGCGATCGTGCTGTTGAACATCGCGCCGTTTTCGGTGACCAACGGGCGCAGCATCCAGTGGCAGATTCCCATGGGCCCGGAAATCCCCTGGTATGCCTCCGAGGTGCCCACCGCGGCGATCTCGGTGGCGTATCCCTTCCACCTGCTCGACCTGGCGATGGTGCCCACCTACATCAACACCTACAACGCCAGCCGCGAGGCCATGCGGCAGACCGTGGCGAAGCTCATGGGGAAATCCGCCTTCAAGGGGACGAGCCCCGTGGACGCCTTCTGCGGCCGCGATGATACCCGGTTCTGAGGTGGCAGGATGAAACAGTATCTGATCTGCATCGACTCGGACGGCTGCGCCATTGATTCCATGGAGGTCAAGCACCGGCAGTGCTTCGGCCCCTGCCTGATCGAGGTGTGGCATCTGGAGCCGTGGGCGTCCGAAATCCTGAAGCGCTGGAACGACATCAACCTCTACGCCATGACCCGGGGCATCAACCGGTTTCTGGGGCTCGAGGCGATCCTGACGGAAATCGACCGGAGCTTCCGCCCCATCGAGGGTCTGGACGCCTACCATCGCTGGTGCCGGACCACGGCCAGCTATTCCAACGCGATGATCGAAAGGGAAATCCTGACCGGGAATCATCCCGTATTCCAGAAGGTGCTGGACTGGTCGCAGGCGGTGAACCGGCGCGTGGTGGAGATTGCCGGGGACATTCATCCGTTCCCCGGGGTGAAGCGCGCGCTGCGGCTGATGAAGCTGTATGCGCACATCGCCATTGTATCCTCGGCCAATCCGCAGGCCGTCGTGGACGAATGGACCCGCTTCGGGTTCATCAGCGACGTGGACTACGTCATGTCGCAGGATGAGGGAACCAAGTCGGAATGCATCGGCAGGCTGCTCCGGCAGGGCTATGCCACGGAGCATGTGCTGATGATCGGCGACGCCCCCGGCGATGCCCGGGCGGCAGCGGAAAACAACGTGCTGTTTTATCCCATCCTCGCCGGCCAGGAAGTCGCGTCCTGGACGCTGCTGGCGGATGAAGCGCTGCCCCGGCTGTTCACCGGGCAGTATCATCCGGCGTATCAGCAGCGCCTGCTGACGCAGTTTCACCGCCGGCTGGGCGGCAAGCCGGACCGGCCGTGACCGCCGGGCGGCAAGGCCCCCTTACGGAAAGAAAGGAAGAACCATCATGAAAGGAACCACGGCAATCTGTCTGCTGCTGACGCTCATGCTTGTGCTCATGGGCGTACAGACCTTCGTGCTATGGCAGAAGACCCAGGCGCTGGAGGCGACCCTGGCCAGCACCCTTGACGACCTCGCGGCCCTGCAGGAGAGCGTGAGCGTCATCGCCGAGGCCAGCGAGACCTTCAGCCTTCTCTGGAACGGCCTTGTTCAGGACGGCGGCCCGCTGAGCTTCATCCTCCACTGAGGCTTCGCCGGCCGTGAGCGCCAGGCAGCCCTCCCCGGGATGCGCGGCGGCATCGGCCCTGCCGCTCCCGCCAGCGGACAGGGGCATGCCCCCGCCGGTGTTCAGCACAATTATGACGCCGACCCCATTGTTCCATGCGGCAATGGGGCCGGTTTTTTTGGATCACGCAGAACCTGCGCCGATCCGGCGGTGTTCATCCGGCCTGCCGCGGGGGGCACGCGGGCTGCCTGCCGGAAAACCGCCGCTGTCCGGCCAGACAGGCAGGCTTTGCCCGGTGGAATGGCGAATCCTCCGGAACAGAACGTCCACACGGAGAAGCAAGGAGGATTCCGGAATGAACCTGTTTTATCATCAGCCCGCGTCCACGTGGGTGGAGGCGCTGCCCCAGGGCAATGGCCGGCTGGGCATCATGCCCTTTGGCGGCGTGGCGCAGGAGCGCATCGCCCTGAACGAGGATACCCTCTGGTCGGGGCATCCGGGGAATCACATCCGCCCCGGCAGCTATGAGCATATTCAGCGGGCCCAGGCGCTGGTGCTGGCGGGCAGGGCCGAGGAGGCCGAGGCGGAGCTGTGCGCCCATGTGCTGGGGGCGTTCACGGAGAGCTACATGCCCCTGGGCGATCTGCTGCTGACCTTCCCGGGCCTTGCGGAGGGGGAAGCCGGCCACTACTGCCGGTCGCTGTGCCTGGAGGACGGCACGGCGGTCACGCGCTTTGAGCTGCAGGGCGTCGGGTACGCCCGCGAGACCTTCGTGTCCCAGCCGCAGCAGATGGTCTGCCTGCGCATGACCGCCGACCGGCCCGTGCTGACCGCCGGCATCCGCCTGACCAGCCAGCTGCGCCATCAGACGCGGGCGGAGGACGCCGGGCTGGTGATGACCACCCGCTGTCCCTCCCGCGCCCTGCCCCGCTACCTGGGGCTTTCCCCCGATGCCATCGACTATGACGACGCGCCGGACAAGCAGGGCATCAGCGCCACCACCATCCTCCGCGCCGCCACGGACGGCACGCTTGCGGCGCAGGAGGATTCCCTCACCGTCGCCGGCGCGACCTGGCTGGAGCTGCGTCTCGTGTGCCGCAGCAACTTCGAGGGCTTCGACCGGTATCCCGGGCTGTCCCGGGTGGATCACGCGGCGCTGGCCCGGGCGGATCTGGCGGCGGCGCAGCGCATGACCTTCGCGAAGCTGCTGCGCGTCCACCGGGAGGACTTCACCGCGCTGATGACGCGCCAGGCCATCGACCTGCAGGGCGAATGCCACGATGACCTCCCCACGGACGAGCGTCTGCGCCGCTATTCCGAGGGCGGGGAGGATGCCACGCTGCCCATTCTGCTGTACCAGTTCGGGCGGTACCTGCTGGTGAGCGGCTCCCGTCCCGGCACCCGGGCGCTCAACCTGCAGGGCATCTGGAACGACATGCTGCAGCCTCCGTGGAGCAGCAACTACACCACCAACATCAACACCGAGATGAACTACTGGCCCGCGGAAATCTGCAACCTGCCCGGCGTGGCGGAGCCGCTGTTCGACCTGCTGGACTGCCTGAGCGTCACCGGCGGCGAGGCGGCGCGGGAGCAGTTCCACGCCCGGGGCGCGGTGACCCATCACAACACCGACCTGTGGGCCCACGCCACGCCGGTGGGGATGAACCGGGAGGGCGCGGCGGTATACGCCTGGTGGCCCATGGCCTACGGCTGGCTGTCCGGGCATCTGTTCGAGCATTACATCTATACGGGTGACAGGGCGTTCCTTGCGGAGCGCGCGCTGCCGGTGCTCCGCAGGGCGGCGCAGTTCTTCATCGACACGGTGAGCGCGGATGACACCGGCTGCCTGACCCTGCGTCCGGCCACCTCCCCGGAGAACCGTTATGTGCTGGAGGGCCGGCGCGTGGCCGTGGCTTCTGACACCACCATGACCGACGAGATCATCCGCGAGGCGCTGGGGAATTACCTGACGGCCCTTGAGCATCTGGGGCTTCACGAGCCCGACGGGGACGCCGCCCGCCGCGTGCTGGCGCACACCCCGCCCTACCGCGTGAATCAGGAAGGCCGTCTGCTGGAGTGGGACGCAGATTACGAGGAGGTTGATCCGCAGCACCGGCATCTGTCGCCGCTGTGCGGGCTGTTCCCGGGGCATCTGATCAGCGGGGACAGCGACCCTGCCCTGCTGGCGGCGGTGCGGGCGATGCTGGAACGCCGGGGCGACGGCGGCACCGGCTGGAGCCTGGGCTGGAAGGTGAACATCTGGGCGAGGCTCCGGGACGGCGATCACGCGCTGTCGCTGCTGCGGCGTCAGCTGTACGCGGTGGATCCCAGCGAAACCCGCACCCTCAGCGGCGGCGGCTCCTACATCAGCCTGCTGTGCGCCCATCCGCCCTTCCAGATCGACGGCAACTTTGCCGCGGCCTCCGGCGTGCCGCGGCTGCTGATCGACAGCGCCCTGGACGAAATCACCCTGCTGCCCGCGCTGCCCTCCGCCTGGCGGAACGTTTCCGCCCGGGGGCTTCGGGGGGCCAACGGCTACACCGTCGACCTGACGGTGCGGGATGGCCGGCTGACGCACGTGAAGCTGGTATCCGGCAGCGACAGGCCCACCGTCCTTCGTCTGGGCGACCGGCGCGTGACCCTGACCCTGGCCCCGGGCGCGGAGGTGGTCAACCCGGCGGCGCTGATGGCGTAAGCGGCCGTCCCCCGGGCTGCCGGACGCGCCCTCTGCTGACGACGCCCCTGCACGCTGATGACGGAACTGCCTCCGCGCCCATTGGCCGCAATGAAAATGGCACGGGCTGCTTCCAGCTGGAGCCCCGTGCCATTTCTGCCGGTATTCCGCGCAGGCAGGCCGATGCTGACCGATCGGGGACGGCTCCCTTCGCGGGCACGCGCATGGTAAGAGGCTCAAGGCCCCTGCCGCACAGGCCCGCAGGCGGCTCCCTTCATGGGCGCGCATGGCGGGAAGCTTCAAGGCCCCTGCCGCACGGGCCCGCAGGCGGCTCCCTTCATGGGCGCGCATGGCGGGAAGCTTCAAGGCCCCTTGCTGTACGGACGCACAGGCGGCTCCCTTCGCGGGCGCGCGCATGACAGGAAGCTTCAAGGCCCCTTGTTGTACGGACGCACAGGCGGCTTCTTTCGCGGGCGCACGCATGACAGGAAAATCCGAACCGGTCGCCGGTTCGGATTTTCTATCGCTTGCGCTGCATGCGCCATGCGACGCATCGCCCGGTTGGCCGCCGTATGCTCCGCCATCTCAGGCACGGTCCTCGGCGCGAAGCTCCCGCGGCGTGAGCATCCGTCGCGGCGACGGTTGCCTGCGCCCCGCCAAACAGCCGCGCCCCTCCCGTCGGCGGAACGGGCCGTTCCCTGCGGACGCGGCCCGCGGAGCCTCACAGGGCCGCGGGGTCAGGCTGCCTTCCCGCCCGCTGCGGCAACGCGGCGGTCTGCCGGATCACCCCTGCGGGCCGCGTGACGCCGCCGGCACGATCAGGCCTGCCCGGCAGGCGCATCGGACAGTGCGGGCAGATACTTCCCCAGGAATGCCGCCACCTCCCGGCTGTAGCGCTCCGGATCCGTGTAATAGCTGGCGGCGTGCGGCGCGCCCGGAAAAGTCGCCAGCTGCCCCGGCGCTGCGCAGGCGGCGCAGTTCTGACGGCTCATCCCGCAGGGGACAAAGTCATCCGCCTCGCCGTGCAGAAACAATACCGGCACCTTGCAGACGGCCAACGCCTCGCGGGCATCCCCACGGTTGGGATCAAAGCCCCCGAACAGCCGCGCTCCCAGCCTCCCCAGCGCATAGCAGGGCCTGACCGGCGCATGGGGCAGCATCGTGGGGATGCAGTGGCACAGTATCTCCCTGGGGGAGGTGAATCCGCAGTCTGCCACGATGGCCTTCACGGCGGCAGGCAGATCCCTGTCCGCGGCCATCAGCACGGTCGCGCCGCCCATGGAAACGCCCATCAGCGCCAGGTCGGCTCCCGGCCAGCGCTGCGACGCCCAGCGCGCCCAGGCCGCGCAGTCATCCCGCTCCTTCACGCCCATGGTGGTGCATTGACCGCCGCTTCTCCCGTGCCCCCGCTGATCCGCCAGCAGCACGTTCATGCCCAGCTCCCGGCCCAGCTGATATCCGATGCAGCCGTCCCGCAGGGTGTGCCCGCGCCAGCCGTGGAAAAAGATCAGCAGCGGCGCGCCCTCCCGCTGATGATAGTACCGCCCGCACAGCGTCGTGCCGTCGGGCGCCAGGATGGACACCGGCTCAAAGGGCTGGGCCGTCAGTTGCTCCGTGTCCTCTGCCATCCGGTCATGCATCGGCGCGTAGCACGGCGCTGACGGAATGACCGGCTCCCCCCGTTCCGCGCAGCCGGTGGCAAAGGCGATCCGGTACAGCAGCCAGGCAAGCGCCAGCACCATCATCAGCACAATGCCCAGTGCGATTACAGCTGCTTTCATGGCAAAACCCCCTCTCAGGCTCATGAGCATTCTATTCAACCTTCGCGCGCGGATACCCTTCTTTCCGGCCGTCCGCGGCCCGCCAGGGACTCTGAAGAGGTGCGGGCGGATTTCTTCCCACCTGCGTCTCCTTTCTTGCAGGAGGGTCACCGATCCTTATCGAAGGAAAGCTGGAGGAGCATATGGCCGGGATTCCGTTGGAGCTGAAGCTGGACGGCAAGCCCGTGAAGCTGCGCGAGCGCGCCCTGGACAGGCGCGCGCCACGGGGCCTGAGGCCCGGAAGGCGCAAGGCCCGATGAAGCGTTCCCGGAAGAAAATGATCCTCCGCATCGTTATCCTGATGACGGGGCTGACGATCGCCCGCTTTGGCGTCACCCTGCTTCCTTTGGCGGACATGGGCGCGGAGCCCTTCAGCGTGCTGCTCCGGGGCCTGCTCCGCACCCTGAGCAGGGCGTATCGTTCCCGGCCCGTGATGCCGGCGGCAGGGTGCGTGATCGCCCCTGGACGGCGCGCCCCCCTGATATCGCGCAATGCCCTTTCCAACCGGAGCTGAACTGCTGAAAGGAGTATGCAGGATGCTTGATTACAGCCGCATCGAGCAGTATCGGGAAAACAACCGCATCGAAGCGAAAAAAGCTGCGGGCGGTCTGCCGCACAGCATCTGGGAAACCTATTCCGCCTTTGCCAACACCCTCGGGGGCGTGATCCTGCTGGGCGTGGAGGAGCTGCCCGATCATTCGCTGCGGCCCATTCATCTGCCCCGCGCCGAGCAGCTGGTGGAGGAATTCTGGCGCGCCGTCAACGACCCGAAGAAAGCCAGCGTCAACATCCTGACGGACAAGAGCGTGGTCATTCACGAGCAGGACGGCTGCCGGTTCATCTCGATCACCGTCCCCCGCGCGCAGCGCTACGACAAGCCCGTGTACGTCGAAGGCAATCCCCTGACCGGCACCTACCGCCGCAATGGCGAGGGCGATTACCGCTGCAAGCCCGAGGCCGTACAGGCCATGCTGCGCGACGCGGCCGCGAAATCCCAGGACATGACGGTGCTGGAGACGCTGCCGCTCCCGGCCCTGGACGCGGACAGCATCCGCCGCTACCGCCTCCGGATGCAGACCCATCGGCCCGGCCATGTGTGGGAGACGCTGGAGGACGCCGACTTTCTCTACCGGGTGGGCGCGGCAGGCCGCGGCGAGGACGGCCGGCTTCATCCCACCGCCGCCGGGCTGCTGATGCTCGGCCATGAAGAGGAGATCGTCCGCGCGTTCCCGTCGTACTTCCTGGACTATCAGGAGCGCATGGAAGATGACGACCGCTGGACGGATCGGCTGACGTCCTCCTCCGGCGGGTGGAGCGGCAATCTCCTTGACTTTTACTTTCGCGTCTGCAGCCGGCTTCAGCAGGGAATCAGGGTGCCCTCCCGCGCGGACAGCGGCGGGCGCATGGACGATACCCCTGTCCACACCGCCCTGCGGGAGGCGCTGGCCAACTGCCTGATCAACGCGGACTACCATGGCGTGCGCGGGCTGGTGATTGTCCGCAGACGGGACAGCGTCACCCTGTCCAATCCGGGCAGCTTCCGCATTGCGCTGGAGGACGCGAAAAGCGGCGGCCTGTCCGATCCCCGCAACACCGCGCTGATGAGGATGTTCAACCTGATCAACGTGGGCACGCACACGGGCAGCGGCATTCCGGGCATCCTGAGCGTATGGAAGCGGCAGGGCTGGGCGGAGCCCGTGCTGACCGAGGAGCTGTCGCCGGAACGCATCACCCTGACCCTGCCCATGCACGGCGGCGAAAGCGCCGTCGATCATTCCGGCGGCCCAAAGGCGGGTATCAGGCCCGACGGCCGGATCGCGGCGCAGCACAAGGCGTGCATCATCGACTATCTGACCGACCACGTCACCGCCACCTCGGCGGAACTGGCGGAGCTGCTGGGCCTGAAGCAGCCGCGGGTGCGCGAGCTTCTGGCGGAGCTGCAGCAGGCGGACGTGGTTGTCGCGCAGGGCGCCAACCGCAGCCGGACCTACAGGCTCAAGGCATGACGGCCATCCGATCCCCCACGCCCTTTCAAGGTCATTGAAAGGGCGTATTTCTTTGCCTTCCGAAAGCGTCGCCGGGCCGGCAGCGTCGTCGGGCAGCATCCGTCCGCCGGGCGGAAGGCGGACAGGCCCCCCGCAGGAGACGCGCGGCGCGCATCCGGGAGCCGCACCTGTACGCCGGAGGCGGCGGATGGTTCGCCGTCAGCGGACGCCGGGGCGCGGCAAAGCCGCAAGTATCGGTGGGAAGGCGTCATTTGCGCGGCTCCGTGGGGATGCTGTGCAGGAACTCGTCGATGAACAGCTCCGCCGCCGGGTTGTCCGCCGGATGCGCCGCGTAAAGGTATTCGTCAAACCGGCAGCCGGGGTTGGAGACGGCCACCAGGTAAATATCCGGCGGCGCCAGGGACTGGACGTAGCGGGGCGCGATCAGCACGCCCTGCCCCAGCGAAACCAGCGTCAGCGCGGTGGTGAGGTTGGGGACGGGCATGGCGTTGAGCTTGCGCGCGCAGCTGCGCACAGCCAGCTGCCAGTTCTGGGCGTAGGGGCCGAAGAGCTCGTCGGCGTAGGGAACGATCAGCGTCTGCCCGGCCAGCTGGTGCAGCCCGACGGTGGCGTGGTCCATCAGCGGATGGCCGGCCGGCAGCACCAGGTAGGTCTCATGCCTGCGCACCAGCACAACCCTGCTGCCCTCCGGCAGGTCGAAGTAGCTGCAGGGGGACAGCACGACGTCGTAGTGATCCAGGGTATCGCGGGGCATTTTGGCCAGCACCTCCAGGCGCAGCTCGATGCCCGGGTACTGCCGGAGGAAGGCGGAGAGGAACATGCGGATGTGCGACGCGCAGGCGATCTCCGTCGAGCAGCCGACGCTGAGCCGACCCTCCGTGGCGCATACGCCTTTGCGCATCTGCTGCTCCGCCCGGCTGCAGCGGCGCACGATCCGCTCGGCCTGGCTCGCCAGCAGACGGCCCGCCTCCGTCAGGGCGACGGCGTGGGTGCTGCGCACCAGCAGCTGCACGCCCAGCTCCTCCTCCATGCGCTGCACATGCCTGGACAGGGTGGGCTGGGAAAGAAAGAGCGCCTGCGATGCCCGGCTGAAGCTGAGCGTCCGCGCCAGAACGGAGAATTCATACAGATACTCGGTATTCACGGGGCGCCGCCTCCCTTGACCTCGGCGTTCCTGCGCGACGCCTCCCGGATGAAGGCGGCGAAGTTCGCCATGAATTCGTGCACGTCGGGATTGGGGCTCTGGCGGCTGGCCAGGATGCAGGGCGTAGCCGGATGGGGCAGATCCCGCAGGGAGAGCGCGACGGCATGGGGCGGCAGGTTCGGCGAGGGCGAGGGCATCAGCAGCACGCCCTTGCCGATGGACACCAGCAGCGCGGTGTAGACGGCATCGGTCTCGCTGTCGTAGGTGCGGTAGCGTATGCCCGCGGCGGCAAGGTTCGTCAGCTGAAAGCTGCGGACGCAGGGCTCCTCGCTGTTGGGCGCGAGGATGAAGCATTCCCCGTCCAGCTCGCGGATGGACACGCTGGTGCGCTGCGCGAGGCGATGCTCCCGGGGCAGCAGCACATGGTGGAAGGGCTGGGCAATGTTCATCCGGGTCAGGCCCTCGGGGACGGCGTCGTCCATGAGCAGGGTGCAGTACAGATCCACCGATCCCCGCAGCAGGCTTTCCGCCATGGGCAGACGGCTGCCGTTCACCAGGTCGATGTGCACGTCCGGCCAGTTCTGGTTGATGCGGTCCAGAAACGGCCCGAGAAACATGGGCAGCGACGTTTCCGCCAGGGCGATGCGCAGCCGTCGGTAGGCGTGCCGGGGTATGGCGGCGACGGCGGCAGCCGTAGCCTGGTACGCGCCCAGGATGCTCCGGGCATGGGTGAGCAGGATGCGGCCAGCGTCCGTCGGCTCCAGCCCCTTCGGGCCCGCCGCGAGCAGCCTTGCGTCCAGGCTCTCCTCAAAGGCATGAAAGCGCGCGCTGAGCGTCGCCGGCGCCAGGCCCAGCGCGCCCGCCGCCCCGCTGAAGGAGCCCTGCTCCGCCAGGACGACGAATTCGTGCAGACGATCCAGATTCACGGCATCACAACCAATCATTCAGCATAACCATATTCGGCCTTGATTGGATTATACCCCGCGCATCCGCTGAATTCAAGGGCTATCGACCCCTTTTGCACCCGAATCAATACAAAAAATACGAATAAGCAATTCCGCACATCCGCTTTACTTTCCGACAGGCGGATGCTATCTTTCTATCCAGGAAGCAATCAGGAAAGCCGATCATCATGCATGGCGAAACGGAGGAAAAAGGCTATGACACAGGCAACGCAGACGCCCGGACGGGGCGGCGCGCCCCGGGCGGAGCATCAGCCGCGGATGGCGCGGATTGAGGGCATCGCCCGCAGGACGCTGGACGTGCCCTATGCGCACGAAAGCCCCAGCCAGCATCTGGACGTCTATCTGCCCGGGGAGGGCGACGGGCCGTTTCCGGCGCTGATCTATACCCATGGGGGCGGGTTTGCCTTCGGCGACAAGCGGGATCACCATCTGGAGCCCGTGCTGCAGGCGCTTTCGCTGGGGATCGCCGTGGTGGCGGTGGAATACCGGCTCTCCGGGGAGGCGATCTTCCCGGCGGCGGTGCTGGACGTGCGGCAGGCGGTGCGCCATGTGCGGCGTCACGCGGCGCAGTACCGGATTGATCCGGCGCATCTGGTGGCCATCGGCGGCAGCGCGGGCGGCAATCTGGCGGCCATGCTGGGGATGAACGTCCCCAACGGCGCGTTCCCCGGGGAAAGCGCCGGGGCCTGCGGCGAGGTTCAGCCGGACGTGCTGGCGGCGGTGGATCAGTTCGGGCCCATGGACTTCAAGGCCATGGACGCTCAGGCGCGGGCAGGGGGCGTGGGCATCGCGGATCACGACCTGCCGGATTCGCCGGAGTCGCGGTATCTGGGCATCTGCGTGGCGAAGGCCCCGGAAGCGCTGTGCAGCCAGGCCAATCCGCTGAGCTACGCGGGCCCGCGCATGGGCAGGCTGCTTGTTCAGCACGGCACGGCGGATCGGCTGGTGCCCTGCCAGCAGAGCGAGGAATTCGTCAGGGGGCTGAAGGAGAAGGGCCTGGGCGACCGGGTGACCTTCACGCCGCTGCCCGGGGCGGATCATGATGACGCACGCTTTGCCTCCGCGGAGAATCTCGGCGTGGTGTTCGGTTTCATCCGCCAGGCCATCCGGGATGCGGACGGCGAAGCGGAGTAACATATGTCAGGAGGAAAAATCATGAGCGTAACAAGAATACCCGTTGCCATCCGTTCCCTGCGGGACGCCATCGCCTTTCTGGAGGGGCAGGAGGGACAGCTGATCCGCACCAGGGTTCCCGTGGATCCCGCGGCGGAGCTCTCCGGGGTGTACCGCTATGTGGGCGCAGGCGGAACCGTCATGCGGCCCACCACCCTGGACGGCCCGGCCATGCTGTTCGAGAACGTGAAGGGTCACCCGGACGCCTCCGTGCTCATCGGCACGCTGGCCAGCCGCAGCCGGGTGGCCGCGATGCTGGGCTGCGGCCGGGAGGATCTGGGCCGGCTGCTGTGCGAGTGCGTGCAGAAGCCCATCCCGCCCGTGCTGTCCGGCGAGCCCGCCCCCGCGCAGGAGGTCGTCCACCTGGCCAGCGAGGCCGACTTCGACCTGGCCCGGCTGATTCCCGCGCCCACCAACACCCCCGTGGACGCCGGGCCCTACATCACCCTGGGCATGTGCTACGCCACCCACCCGGACACCGGGCTGTCCGACGTGACCATCCACCGCATGTGCATCCAGTCCCGGGACGAGCTGTCGATCTTCCTGCAGCCGGGCTCCCGGCACATCGGCGCCATGGCCGAGCGCGCCACCGAGCTGGGTCAGCCGCTGCCCATTTCCGTGTCCATCGGCGTAGATCCGGCCATCCAGATCACCTCCTGCTTCGAGCCGCCCACCACCCCCCTGGGCTTCGACGAGCTGTCCATCGCCGGCGCGCTGCGGGGCGAGGCGGTTCGGCTGTGCCGCTGCCGGACGGTGAACGAATCCGCCATCGCCAATGCCGAGTACGTCATCGAGGGCGAGATCCTGCCCGGCAGCAACCACGTGGTGGAGGATCAGAACTCCCATACCGGCTACGCCATGCCGGAATTCCCCGGCTACAACGGCCGGGCCAGCCACGAATGCTGGCTGCTGAAGGTCAGGGCCGTGACCCACCGCCGCCATCCCATCATGCAGACCTGCATCGGCCCCAGCGAGGAGCACGTGAACATGGCCGGCATCCCCACCGAGGCCAGCATCCTCGCCCTGACCGACAAGGCTCTGCCCGGCAAGGTGAAGAACGTATACGCCCACCGCGCGGGCGGCGGCAAGTACATGGCGGTGCTTCAGTGCGTCAAGACCGTGCATACCGACGAGGGCAAGCAGCGGCAGGCGGCGCTCCTGGCCTTTTCCGCCTTCCCGGAGCTGAAGCATGTGATTCTGGTGGATGAGGACGTGGACATCTTCGACCCCAACGACGTGCTGTGGGCCATGAACACCCGCTTCCAGGGCGACAGGGACATCATCACCATCCCGGGCGTGCGCTGCCATCCCCTGGATCCCTCCAGCGATCCGGCCTACAGCCCCTCCATCCCGGACGTCGGCGTGAGCACCAAGACCATTTTCGACTGCACCGCGCCCTTCCACCTCCGGGAGAAGTTCCGCCGCGCTCCCTTCATGACGCTGGATTACAGGAAGTGGCTGGATGAATAATCGCGTAATTGTCGGGATCAGCGGCGCATCGGGTGCGCCGCTTGCGGTGGACGTGGTGCGGTCGCTGCACGCGGCGGGCATGGAGGTGCATCTGGTGGCGACCCCCAGCGGCGAAAGGACGCTCCGTCACGAATGCGGGCTGTCGGCGGAGGATCTCGCCCCCTGCTGCGCCGCGCGCTACGGCATCGCCGACATGGGCGCGGCCATCGCGTCGGGGAGCTTCCGCGCCCGGGGGATGATCGTGGTGCCCGCCAGCATGAAAACCGTGGCGGGGATCGCCTCCGGCTACAGCGACAACCTGCTCCTGCGGGCCGCGGACGTGACGCTCAAGGAGCGGCGGCCGCTGATCGTGGTACCCCGGGAATGCCCGCTGTCGGCGATTCATCTGCGGAACCTGCTGGAGATCACCCGGGCCGGCGCCGTCGTGCTGCCGCCGGTGATCAGCTGCTACAGCCGGCCGGAGAGCATCGAGCAGATGCTGCACCATCTGACAGGCAAGATCCTCGACCTGCTGGCCATTGAGACGGAGGATTTCTGCCGCTGGGAGGGCATGGACGATGCGCCTTGAGCATGAGATCCGGCTGCTGGGATGGCCCATCCGCGCCGAGGCCCTGCGCCTGGACGAGGGATGGGACGTATCGGTTGCGGGGGGGAGCCGCACCCATGTGGGCGCGGTGACCCTGGCCGAGCCAGACGGCAGCCTGCGAACCCTGCTGCGGACAGGTCACCGGGACGAGGCCGTCAGCGAGCGCTGGGCGGAAAGGCTTGCGCAGCGATGGGGCGTACCCGTGTGCGTGCGCGCGGGGATTCACTACGATCACATCGGCCGGGAGGAGATCCGCAGCATCCTGCGGGCCTGCGACGAGCTGCTGGAAGCGCTGACGGCCATGATGGACAGGGCGGATGCCCCTGCCGGTGATCAGCCGGACGGCGGAGCTGCCGGACGGCCGGGCCCGGCGGACGCATAGCGCGCGGCACGGCTGCCGGTGTCCGGAGGACGCGCTCCATACGCTCGGGGCAGGACGCAGCGGCCCCTTCCACGGTTCCATGCCGCGCAGCCTGAGCGGCGCCGCCGTTTGCCCTCGGCGCGGGCGGGGAACAGGGATCAGCCCCGCGGCGCGGCGGATGCGCCCGGCGGCATCGTGCGCCGTCGCGGCCGGCAGGGGGCATCATCATTCCGGCGAAGGGAGGGAAGGCGCGGCACGGCAGGCTATTCCGGAAGCGCTCAGCACACAGCGAGGACAGGAGGAAGAAAGCCATGAAGAAACGGATTCTTTTGCTGGCAGCGGTCATGCTTGTTCAGAGCGTTCTGGCATGCGTCTGCCTCGCCGAGCCTGCGCAGGCCGTGCCGGAGCTGCGCATTGTCAGCGACATCTTCGGTTCCGGCGACACCGGCGGCAAGACAACCATCAAGCACACCCTCGTGACGGCGGCGGGCCCGGGCGACCAGACCATCCGCTATTCCGATCCTGAGACCGGCGCGCGCCTGGATTACCCGGTGTACAACGAGGACGGCACGCTCTTCGAGGTGGAGCAGCCGCCGGTACGCTACACCGGCTCCGCGGTGCTGACGCTGGCAGGCGAGCGCCTGGACGACAGCCTGATCGACAGCAGCGGCGCAGTGGTCCGGCTGCTCCCGGGCGACGGCTATGTGGCGGATGAAATGCTCCTGCTGGCCGACAGGCTCAGCGGCGAATGGCAGGACGGCGCCCTGGTATACACCCTGCAGGAGGGCGATCTGGCCTTCAACACCGGCGACTATGTTTTCACCGACCCGAACAGCGGCAGCGAGTGGAGCATCCTGGGCGGCGACGGCAACGGCTGCTTCACCTTCAACCTGGGCGTCAGCGGCATCACCTATGACGGCCAGCCCGTGAACGACGCGGCCTTCCAGGTGCGGGTGTACATCTGGGGCCGCACGGGCACCGACGTCGCGCCGGAGATCACCGACCTTGTTCCCGAGGCGCATCTGCCCTCCGGCGTCCAGGCGGATGAGGGAATCCAGTGGCGCTGGGTCGGCGACGAGGGCGACTTCCTTGGCGCGCCGGCGCTGCCCGTGCTCTGCGACGACCGGCAGGACGACTTCTTCATCATCTGGCCCGCGGGAACCGACGCCTCCGCCCTGACGGCGGACGACGTGTCCGTGACGCTGGCCTCCCGCTACGGGGAGGCCCTCCGGCTCAGGGCGGAGGGCGAGCATATCCAGTATGCCGTCTTCTCCTCGGGGAATGAAACCCAGGTGGCCGTCACCTTCCGCCACGCAGCCTTCACCCCGGTCTTTACGACCATGACCATCGAGGTGGACGGCGCGGGCCTGACCGCCTCCCGCACGTACGACATCGCCAGCGTCTACGCCTACATGCTGCAGCAGGGCGGCGGCGGGCTGACCGTGGACGGCACCTGCACGGCCTACAGCTATTACGGCTATGAAGGCCTGTCCATCGCCAACGCGGCGCAGGCCACCTACACCCTCAGCGTGACGGAGGGCGACAGGACCTTCTACTACGCCGAGACCGCCAATGGCACGGGCTATCTGGCCGAAGCCGTGGCGCAGACCTCCATCGGCTTCATGGGCGAGGAGCGCGTGACCCTCGCCGCGCCGGAGGACGCGAAGGTCTTCGACGCCATGGGGCCTGACGACTGCGACGTGCAGTTCATCGTCAACACGCTGTACGTCAAGACCCGCCTGGACAGGACGCAGACCCTCGCTGTGGATGGCCGGGACATTGCCTTCACCCGGGAGTACGCCAGGGGGCAGATCGGCAGCTGGGATGGCGTCACCCTGATGCCGGGCTATGTGTTCATCGACGGCTTCTCCCCGAATCAGCAGTGGGCCTGGTCGCCGTACTACGGCTCCGGCTGGTCGCCTGAGCTGGGCCTGATTCCCGACGGCTTCCCGTATGTGGACGGCCCCTTCGGCAGCTATGCCGACCGCTACGCGCCTGCCTCCTCCGGCCCATCCGGCGGCGGGCCGGGCGGCCCCACGCCCTGACGGCGTACATGTTCATTCGGATCAACCGCGCCCGGAGCCCCGGCGCGCAGAAAGCGGACAATGGCCATGAAATACAGGGTCGTCATCGCGGATGACGAGGCGAAGATCATTCGCCTGATTGAGGAACTGGGCAGGTGGGAGGCGCTGGACATTGAGATCGTCGATACCTGCACAACCGGCAGCGCCGCGCTGGAGAGCATCCTCCAGCACCGCCCGGACTTTGTGCTGTCGGACATCAAGATGCCGGGGCTGGACGGGCTGGAGCTGATCAGCCGGGTACGCGGCGCGGGCGCGGCGCCGCTGTTCATCCTCATCAGCGGATACCGGCATTTCGAGTACGCCCGCACCGCCGTCGCCCTGGGGGTGATGGACTACCTGCTCAAGCCCATCGACGAGGCGCAGCTCAACGAGACGCTGG
>JBJEYH010000155.1:0-5393 GCA_051886675.1 Aristaeellaceae bacterium | reverse complement strand
CTTCTACGATACGCTGGCAAAGCCGGTCTTCGCACCGCCGGGGTGGGTGTTCCCGGTGGCATGGACGCTGCTGTACATCGCCATGGCCGTGGCGATCTGGCTGGCGATGCGCACAGGCTCCCCCGCCCGGCTGAGGGCGCTGACGCTGTACCTGGTACAGCTGGCCGTCAACCTCCTGTGGCCGGTGATCTTTTTCGTGCAGCAGGCGCTGGGGCTGGCCTTCGTGTGGCTGGTGCTGCTGTGGGCGCTGGCGGCCATCCTGACGGCCTGGCTGTTTCAGCTGCGCAGAACGGCAGGCTGGCTGATGGTGCCCTACCTGGCATGGATTACCTTCGCGGGCGTGCTGAACGGCTCCATCGCCCGGCTGAACCGGTAAACACAAGCAGGCAGCATGCATGGCTGCCTGCTTTGCTTATGTCAGATGATAGATGGATTTCAGCTCGTCGGTCATGCTGCCGTCCTCGCGATACACAATCAGCGGCGGCTCGGGATGCAGCATGGGCCGCGCGTCCTTCATGGCCTCGATGAGCACCAGATTGGCGGGCTTGTCCATGCGCGGATAGACCAGCCGGAACCGCTTGGGCGCCAGATGCGCCTGCTGCAGCCCCTCCATGGCCTCCAGCATCCGGGGGGCGGGATACACCATGCTGAACCGTCCCTTCCCACGGAGCAGCCGGTAGGCCATGCGGTACCACGCCGTCAGCCCGCCCTCCTCCTGATGCCGCGCCATGCGCAGCGTGTCCGACGGATTGTGCAGCGTGGCGCCGGGCAGGCCGTAGGGCGGATTGCAGACAATCGCGTCCAGGCTCAGGGGGTCGATAACCTCCCCCGCCTCCTCCACGGACAGCGCGTGGACGGCAATCCGATCCGCCAGGCCGTTGAGCTCCACGGTGCGCCGGGCCATGTCCGCCATGTCCGCCTGCTTTTCCAGCGCGTCAAAGCGCACGCCCTTCCCGCGCCCGTACAGCAGCAGCGGCAGAATCCCGGTTCCCGTGCCGAAATCCCCCACGCGATCCCCGGGGGCTATCCGCGCGAAATCCGCCAGCAGCACCGCGTCCATGCCGAAGCGGAAGCCGCGCTCCTTCTGCAGGATCCGCAGCCCCGCCAGCTGCAGGCTGTCCAGCCGTTCGCCGGGGAGGATCAATCCATTTCCCGAAGCGTCAGGAATTCCGTCATGCAATAGCCTTCCACCTCCCCGTAGACCACATGGCACCAGGTATCGCCGAATTCCAGCAGGCGCACGGTTTCCCCCTTGGGGATGGCCAGGCGCACCGGCGCGCTGGTGGCGCACCAGGCGCGAAGGTTCACATTCCCCTCCTGGGGCGATACGGTGGCTTCCCACCCGGACAGGGCATACATCGTTTCGTCATAGACGGGCTGCTCCGCCTGGACGGGCGCGGCGGCAGCTTCAGCGCTGACGGGCGACGCGCTCAGGTACTGGCTGGCCACATAGCCCGTCCATTCGCCGTAGCGCACCTGACTCCAGGCGACGTCCACCGCCTGCAGCAGCGTCACCTGCGCGCCGTGGGGAATGGCCAGCAGCACATTGGCGGCGGCAGAGGCCCCTGTCCGCAGGTTCAGCCCGCCGGAGGGCGCGTTGACGTAGCGGATTTCCGCCTGCTGCGCGGGGCTGGTGTAGGTGATGTAGCGGCTCATCACATAGCCGGTCTGGCCGCCGGCCTTTACCACGCTCCAGACCTCGCCGTCCAGGGTGACGGTCACCTCCGTGCCGGGGGCCAGCACCGCCAGCACCTGCCCGGTGGTGTCCGGCATGTAGCGCAGGTTCACGCTGCCGGTGATATCGGGGACGATCCAGCCGGTTTTGGCCCCGGCAACCGCCGCCTGCCCGAAGGCCAGATACCGCGTCATCACATAGCCTTCCTGCGCCTGGTAGGTCACGCGGCACCAGGTGTCGCCCTTCTCCAGCACGGTGAGGCCCGCGCCGTTGGGAATTACCAGCAGCACCTGCGCGTCGGAGGAGGCCGTCCTGCGCAGGTTCAGCCCGCCGCCGTCTGCGGTGGACACGGTGGCGGATGTCGTCTGCGCGCTGCCGCCGGAGGCTGCGCCCTCCTGCAGGAACTTCGTCATCACATAGCCGGTCTGGCCGTCGTAGCGCACCTTCGTCCAGTCGGAGCCGGCCTGAAGCCGCTCCAGCTGCGTGCCGTCGGGGATCAGGGTCAGCACCCG
This sequence comes from Aristaeellaceae bacterium, assembly GCA_051886675.1. Lineage (GTDB taxonomy): Bacteria > Bacillota > Clostridia > Christensenellales > Aristaeellaceae > UBA11524. The sequence continues at coordinate 3,206 of JBJEYH010000155.1, read as the reverse complement.
GGCGTTGGCGTCGGGCGTTTCGCGCAGGTTCAGGCTGCCGTTGCCGGTGTGCACGGTGACGGTGCCGGCGGATGCGTCCGGCGTCGTCGCGGCGCTTCCGCCGATGGTCAGAAACCGGGTCATCACATAGCCGGTATAGCCGTTATAGGTAATCTTGCTCCACTCGCTGCCCTGGGTGAGGATGCTGACCGTCGTTCCCGGCGGAATGGCCGTGAGCACCCGGGCGGTGGTGGACGGTGTTTCCCGCAGGTTCAGCGTGCCGGAGGGCGTGGTAACGATGCCCGTCAGGCTGCTTTCCGGCGTGTCGCTGCCATCCATGGCCAGGTAGGTGGTCATGACATAGCCGTTGATCCCCGCATAGGTGACCTTGCACCAGCCGTCCAGCCGCTGAAGGATGCTCACCCGCTGCCCCTTGGGAATCTGCATGATCACCGTGCTGCCCAGGGAGGGCTGACGGCGCAGGTTCAGCGTGCCGGAACGGGTGGCCACCGTGGCGTAGCCGATGGGCGTGTCGCCGGCGTCCTCCTCATCCGCGGGGAAGCGGAGGTAGGTGGTCATCACATAGCCGCTGACGCTGCCGTAGCGCACGGCGGACCATTCGCTGCCGCGGTTGGTCACCACGATGGATTCGCCCCTGGGCAGCGACGCCAGGATGGCGGACTGCGTGGAGGGCTGCGCGCGCAGGTTCAGCGAGGTGGACACCGTGTGGACGATGGCCTCCACCTCCCCCTGACCCAGGCTGGGCGAAGGATCGGAGGTATCCGGCTGCGTGGACGGCTGACTGCCGCCATAGGCGATGAAGGATGCCATGATGTATCCTTGCGCTCCGCCGGAGGTGGTCACGCTGCACCAGCTGCCGTCGCTGGCATGGACGGTCACCTGCGTGCCGTGGGACAGCGTGGCGATCACCCGGGCGGAGGTGGACGCCGATTCCCGCAGGTTCACGGTGCCGCTGCCGGAGGGAATGCTCACCACCGCCGCGCCGCTGAGCTGCTCGGTCACCTGCCCGGGATACACGCTGCTCATCTGCAGGAAGTCGGTTGACGCCCAGCCCGTGGACGCGCCGTACTGCACCTGCGCCCAGCTGCCCTGCACGCTGTACACGCACAGGATCGACCCGCTGGGAATGGCGGCCAGCACCGGGGCGCTCATGCTGCCCTCGCTGCGCAGGTTCAGCGTGCCGCTGCACTGCACGGTGGCCCACTGGCTGATCTGCGTGGGGGTCTGGTCGGTGGCGGTGGGCGGATCGCCGTTGAATTTCAGCGCGCTGGTGGGCACATACCCTACCAGGCTGCCCAGACGGATCATGGTCCATTCGCCCATGCAGGCCACCACGTTGACCAGGCCGCCGTTGATCACGCTGGTCAGGATGGCGCCGGTATCGCTGGCGGCGGCGCGCACAGCCAGCTTGTCCGATACGCCCACCAGCCTGACGAGGGCCGTCACGCCGCTGGAGGGGGTGATTTCCGCGGGCGTCTCGGTGGTGGTGATGGTTTCGCTGCCGCCGCTGTCCAGGGAGGAGAGAATCGTGTGGGTGAAGGTATACTGCACGCGCTTGCAGCCCTCGTAGTAAAAGCCGAGGATCTGGTCATAGGTATAGCCCAGGGAACCCATCTGCATGGCGCCCCGCTGGCTCATGCCCACGCCATGGCCGTAGCGACGGGCATACAGCACGAAGGCTGTGCCGGTCTGCTCCACGGACCACAGCTCGTTCTTGCTGGCGTTGATGCTCATGCCAAGGGCGGTCTCCAGCTCGCTGAAGATGTCGAAGGTCAGCGTCAGATCCCTGCTGCCGCTGGTGGTGGATACTGTCACGCTGAAGTCCAGCATGGTATACAGGCGGCTGGGCGAGGCATATCTGGGCGTATGGGGCGTGATGCCGTTGATGCGCGTCACGCTGACGCCGGAGGCCGAATACCCCTGGCTGCGCAGCACGGCTTCCGCCCGGGCCTGCAGGAGACTCTTCAGCGTGGCGTTCTGGCTGGGGTTGGTGTTGTCGGCGTACACCGTCATCTTCCGGCAGACGGAGGCGGTGTTCATCCGGTCGAAGGGATCGTCCTTGATGGTCAGATAATCATAGCCGGCGCTGCCCCACACGTTGGCTGCGGATTCCGTCTGACCGCCGTTGGAGGCGGTGTAGAAGGTTTCCGTCAGGCTGCCGCCGTTCATCAGCACGATGCCCTTCGTGGCACTGACGGCCTCGGTGCAGCGGGCGGTGGAATCGCTGTTGCCGTAGTAGACCTGGTCGTTGGTGGTGTCCACCACGTCGTACAGGGAGGAGGCGCGGATGTTCATCTTGTTCAGCGTGTAGGTGCGCGCCGCCACCGCCTGGGCCTTCAGCGCCTCCAGCGGGGCCGAGTTGCCCATCTCGTAGGGCACCACGCCGTTGAGGTAATACTCAATGTACACATGCAGGATGGGATACAGCCTGTAAGCCCCGCTGTAGGGCTGGGCCTTCAGCTGCAGGTCGCCGGGGTACAGGTTGTCCGCGATCCGGGACTGGTCGATGCTCAGCCCGCTCATGCCGCTGGTCTGATGCCGCCGCAGATGCATCTCCGACCCCATGTCGTAGGTGATGCCGCCCACGGTCATGGTCATCAGTCCCGTGGCCTTGCTGAAACTGATATGCACCCTGTCGCCGCTGCTGAGGGTGACCTTCGCCGCGCCCTCGGCGGTGTAGCTGCCGGTCACCGTCATGTCCAGAGCCGTGGGGTCGCCCATGGAGGAAAGATACACCCGCACCATGCCGCTGCGGGCCGAGGACGCCACCGTCAGCGGCGCGGAGTCCACCTGCGTGGCGGACGCGCTGCCCAGGGGCATCAGCGCCATCGCCATCAGCGCCGCCAGCAGCACGGCGGTCCATCGCCTGCAAAAGCGCATGCATCCTCTCCCCTTTCCGCAAGTTTCGCCAAAATGCTCATGATGGCATTGTACCACATCCGTCGTACACGCGCCAGCCCTCCGGGACACAAAGACACTGGTAATTCCCGTCAGTCCGCCCAATATAAAGAACCGCCGGCGTATGACCGGCGGTTCGGATGGATGGGATTACTCAGCCTTGGGAGCCTCTGCCTTCCTGGCGCGGGGCTTGCGGGCAGGCTTCGCGGGGGCCTCGGCGGTCTCGGCGGGAGCTTCGGTCACCTCAGCCTTCCTGGCGCGGGGCTTGCGGGCGGGCTTCGCGGGGGCCTCGGCGGTCTCGGCGGGAG
>JBJEYH010000154.1:0-24294 GCA_051886675.1 Aristaeellaceae bacterium | reverse complement strand
TGCGCCGGGATCGCGCCGGCTTCCTCCAGCTCGGGGCTGATGCCCATGAACGCCCCGTAGCTGGGCGCGTAGGCTTCCTCCGCGGGAATCGCCGGGAAAAACGACTCCGCCAGGGCCGGCGATACTGCCAGCAGCGCGATCATCATGATCAGGGAAAGCAGCTTCTTCATGGTATGGACTCCTTTCTTCGCATCAGGAGGGGGACGCGGTACGGCGGCTCAGCGATCGGGCTGGCGGATGCCCGTCCACCGGCTCACGCTGCACTGGCCCTTGCCGTTGCTGCCGGCCGCCACCACGGTGCCGTCGGATCGCAGGCCGATGGTGGTCATCTTGTTGGCGCTGACGGCCACGATGTCCGTCCAGCCGTACACGTTGCGCTGGTCGTCGCTGTTATCGCCCACCGAGACGACCGTGCCGTCCGCCTTCACGCACACGGTGTGATAGTACCCCGCCGCGATGGCCACAATGCCGGTGAACCGCTCCACATTGCACTGGCCGGTGTGGGCGTACTTGTCGTTGGCGTTGGAGCCCGTGGCCACCACCGTGCCGTCCGCCTTCAGGCCGACGGTGTGATTCAGTCCCGCGCTGATGGCCACAATATCCGTCCAGCCGTCCACTTTGCACTGGCCGAGGGTGTTCTTGCCCACGGCCACCACCGTGCCGTCCGCCCGCAGGCCCACCGAGTGATGGCTGCCCGCCGCAATGGCCACAATGTCGCACCATTCGTCCACATTGCACTGGCGGTCATCATTCCAGCCGCTGGCCAGCACGGTGCCTTCGCTGGTCAGCACGAGGGAGTGGGCGCCCCCCGCGGCGATGGCCACGGCGTTTCGCCAGCCGTTGACGCCGCACTGGCCGTGGGTGTTGGAGCCCGTGGCCATCACGACGCCGTCGGCGGTCAGGCCCAGGGTGAAGAACCCGCCCGCGCTGACGGAGACGATGTTCTTCCAGCTGCCGACGTCGCACTGGCCGTACGAGTTATTGCCCGTGGCCACCACCGTGCCGTCCGCCCGGAGCGCCACGGTATGCTCCTTGCCCGCCGCGATGCTGTGCCAGTCCTGCCGGGTCTGGGCGGCGGAGGTTCCGCTCCCGCTCATGCCCGACCAGACAAAGCCCGTGCCCGCCGGCTCAGGCTTCAGGCCGTCGCAGTAAAGGGCCTCCAGCGTCAGCGCGGTCCAGTCGTAGGTGATCCGGATGCAGCTATCGCCCTTCACCACATCAGCGATCATGGCGGTGCCCTCGTAGCGGGTACTGGCCAGCGCGTAGCCCTGCTCCAGCAGAACCGCGCCGAACTGATTGAATTTTTCCTCCGTCACCTGGTCGTACACCTGCAGGGTGTCCACGCCGGACGTTTCAGACGTGGGGCTGACGCCCATGCACGCCCCGTAGCTGGGGGCGCAGGATGTCTGCGCGGCGTCAGGAATCGCCGGGAAAAGCGACTCCGCGCAGGCGGAGGACGCCAGCAGCGCGAAAAGCATCATCAGGGAAAGCAGCTTCTTCATGACAGGGAACTCCTTTCTGACACGTCCGGAACGGACAGCGTTCATGGGCCGGGAACCCGGGATGCCGTCAGGCGCGCCGGGGATGCCCTGCCGCATTGATATGGCTCCAATATACGCCTGCCGGGGCGCGGCGTTTTCATGCTGTTTCCAGACGAAGGGCCGGGGGCGTCCGGGGGAGGATTGCGTCAGCCGCTTCCCGGGCGGCGGGGCGCAAGGGCTCCGGCGCTTCCCCAAAACGCAAAAAAAAGCGACCCGAAGGCCGCTTTTTTTGCTGCGGATGCCGCGGAATTACCAGGTGCGGGAGCTCATCTGACGGAACTGGGCCACCGTGGACACATGGGCGTTCAGGCCGCCGTCCACCGTGAACACCTGACCGGTCACGTAGCTGCTCTCGTCGGAGGCCAGGTACACGCACATATGGCCGATGTCCTCGGGGCAGCCATAGCGGTTGACCATGATGTTGCTCAGGAAGATGTCCTTGAGCGCCTGGGGCACATGGGCCTCGTTCTGGGGGGTCACGATCAGGCCGGGACGCACGCAGTTGCAGCGGATGTTCTGCTTGCCGTACTGCAGGGCGGTGGACTTGGTCAGCATGTCCACGCCGGCCTTGGCGCAGGCGTAGGCGGTGGAGCCCAGGTCGCCGCCGCAGGAGGCCATGGAGCCGATGTTGATGATGGAGCCGCCCTGCTCATTGCGCTGCATGTAGGGCAGGACGCACTTGGTGGCGTAGAAGGTGCCGCGCATATCGCTCTGGAACACCTTGTCCCACATTTCGAGGGTCAGCTCGTCCACGCGGCCGTCCTTCAGGCCCACGTTGGCGGCGTTGTTCACCAGCACGTCGATGCGGCCGAACTGCTCGGCGGTGTCGGCGAAGAGCTTCTCCACGCTGTCGGTGTCGGTCATGTCCATAAAGTGATAGGAAGCGAAGCCGCCTTCCTTGGCAATCTCGTCCACAACGGCCTGGCCGCGCTCCTGACGACGGCCGCAGATGATGACCTTGGCGCCCTCGGCGGCGAACAGATGGGCGATGCCCACGCCGATACCGCTGGTAGAGCCGGTAACAATGGCAACCTTATCCTGTAACCTGTTCATGATCATTACCTCCTTATCAGCCTTACTGCCTGTGCGCTGATACGCACGGCGAAAGACCTCTACGTTAAATATACAACAATCTCGCGGAGATTGCAAGAGATGCGCAGGGGAAAGCCGCAATATATTGTCCTCCGGCCGCTGCGGCGTTCCGCGGCGGAATCCCCTGCCTGATCCGCCCTTCCTACAGCAGGGGCATGATCAGATTGGTCCAGGCCGCGCTGGTGAACCACACCAGCAGCATGGAAGGAATCATGTCCGCGATGGGGAAATCCCTGATCTTCGCGATGCGCAGGCCGGTGGCCAGCATGATGAGCCCGCCGCAGGCCTTGAAGTCGTTGATCATGGCGGGGGTGGTCAGCGGATAGATCAGCTTCGCGCACAGGAACAGCAGCAGGAAGATGATCAGCTGGGGCACCGCCACCACCGCCGTCACCGCGCCCAGGTTGCACGCGAAGATCATGGCGGTAAACAGATCCAGAATGGATTTGGCAATGAGGATGGAATGATCCCCGCTCATGCCGGAAACAATGGCGCCATAGATGCCCGTGCCGCTGGAGCAGAACAGCACGATGGCCGTCACCAGCAGGGAGGCGGTATCCCCGTCCATGCTGCCGGCCCCGGGGATCAGCCTTTGCAGCATCGCGCCGCCGCGGCTGATCGCACGGCCCAGGTGGCAGGCGAGGCCGAGCATGGTGCCGGCAATCATCGCCAGCACCACGGCGGGCATGTTCTCCATCAGCACGATGGACGCGATGCCGATGCCCATGGAGCAGATGCCGAAGATCAGGTTGAGCTTGTCCTTGAAGTCCTGGGACATTTTGCCGCCGAAGAGCGTTCCCAGCAGTCCGCCGGCGGCGACGGCCAGACAGTTGACGATGACTCCGATGGGCATCAGGTATCTCTCCCTTCAGAAGGCAGGGCGGAAGCGCCCGCGGGCTGGCCGCAGGGGCGCAGAAGGCTTCCGGACATGCAGGCGCGTGCAGAGGGCTTTCGCGTAAGTCCCCTGCACGCCCTGGGAAGCATGCGGATTTTATTTGATCGCGGGGGCGGCGTCGGGCTTCTGCGCCCCGCTGCTCCCGGACAGCTCCTTCATGGTGCGGACGATGAAGAAGGCCGCGATGAAGAAGGTGATGAGGTCAGCCGCGGGCATATTGAACAGCACACCGTCCAGGCCGAAGAAAATGGGCAGCAGGATGGGCAGGCCGCAGCCCAGCACGATCTCGCGGGCGAGCGAAATGCCCGAGGACAGCGCGGCCTTGCCCAGGGCCTGCAGGAAGATGAACGTCCCCTTGTTGATGGTGGCCAGGGGCAGCATGCACAGGTAGATCCGGAAGCACTTGATGGCGAACTCGGTGTAGTAGCTGCTCTCGCCCGCCGCGCCGAAGATGCCGATCAGCTGGCTGGGGAAGATCTCCACGATCAGCAGCGCGACGAAGCCGGTAACGGCCTCGGCCAGCAGCAGCTTTTTGAACAGGGCCCTGGCCCGATCCTTCCGGCCGGCGCCGATGTTGTAGCCCACCACCGGGATGCAGCCCGCCGACAGGCCCACCGCCACCGCGATGACGATCTGGAAGAACTTCATCACGATGCCCAGCACGGCCATGGGGATCTGGCTGAGGCCCTCCTGGCCGAAGATGGGATCCAGCGCGCCGTACTTCATGGTCATGTTCTGCACCGCCGCCATGGAGGCCACCACGGAGATCTGGCTCAGGAAGCTGGTCAGGCCCATGGGCACGTACTTGGCGATCAGCTTCGGATACAGGCGGAAGCTGCTCTTCTGCAGGCGGATGGCCTTCATGTGGAACATGTACCACACCGCCAGGCCGGCGGTCAGCATCTGGCCCAGAATGGTGGCCAGGGCAGCGCCGGCCATGCCCCAGCGGAAGCCGTAGATCATGATGGGATCCAGGATGATGTTCAGCACGCCGCCCAGCACCGTGGAAATCATGGCAAAGCGGGGGCTGCCGTCCGAGCGGATGATGGGGTTCAGGCACTGGCCGAACATGTAGAAGGGCACGCCGATGGAGATCACCGTGAAGTATTCTTTGGACAGCGCCATGGTGCGGTCATTCACGGTGCCGCCGAAGGCCGCCAGGATCGGATTCTGGAAGATGAAGTAGATGGCCGTCAGCACCAGGCCGGTGATCACGCACAGCAGGGTGGCGCTGCCCACGCTGCGGTGCGCGTTGTCCGATTCCCGCTTGCCCAGGCTCAGGCTGACGAAGGTGCAGGCGCCGTCGCCGATCATCACGGCCAGCGACAGGGCCACCATCGTCAGCGGGAAGACCACGGTATTGGCCGCGTTGCCGTAGGAGCCCAGATAATCCGCGTTGGCGATGAAGATCTGGTCCACGATATTGTACAGCGCCGCCACCACCAGGGAGATGATGCAGGGAATGGAGAATTTCCGCATCAGCTGTCCCAGAGGCAGCTTTTCCATAAAGCTGTTGTCATGCTGTTCCATGGTATCAGGCCTCCGTTTCGTTGTTGGTGCTGATCTGATCGATCCATGCAAGAAGCTCGCCGGGATAGTCGGCCCTGCAGTGGGGCTGATCCCACACCAGCGCGTAATCCACGCCGCAGCGTCCGGCATTGGCCAGGGCAACGGCCAGCGTCATGCCCACCGACAGGGACGTATCGGCATCCGACGCGCCCACCCGGATGCGGCAGTGGCGCGCCTGGCGGGCGGGAACCTCCGGCCCGATGTAGCGCAGCGGATTGAGCAGCTGCACCGCCCTGTCGGTTTCCTCCGGCATGCCCTGCCAGCTTTCCGCCCAGGAAGCCGCCTCCGGGAAGCGTTCCCGCAGCGAGGCGATGGCCGCGCCGGTCTCCCGGCTGAAGTGAACGTAGTCCTGCGCCGCGTTGCCGAAGAGCTGGTTCTCCCCGGAGTCGCAGGGCAGCTTGTCGAAGGAGGTGCAGGGCTTCATGCGGCGGCGGTGGTGCAGCACATAGCTGTCCAGGTCAGTGATGTGCGCCTGCTCCCCGTCCCAGGAGAGCCACTGCCGCTTGTCCGTGCCCTGAACGGTGATTGTCCGCTCGGGCGCGGCGGGCGCGGGCGCCGCGCTGACCGGCCTGAGCAGCATGCCGCCCAGTCCGGCGGGGCGTTCCCTGTCCTCCGGGGGCGGCGCGACGTCCTCCCCCGCGTGATGCAGCGCCGCGGGCCCGCCGGGAGCCCTGGGCGCGGGCTTTTCCTCCGTGTACGCGCCGGCAAGGTACTGCGCCGGCGTGCAGGACGTCAGGCGGCGCAGATGCCTGGTGGCCGCCGCCTCCAGCTGCGCCATCAGCAGGTCGTGGAAGGAGCCGCCGCGGCCGTCCTCCGTGAGGGTCAGCGGCTCTCCCGTTTCCGGGTGCTTCAGCCCCAGGGCGTTGACGTAGCGGACGTAGCAGGCGGACAGCGCCCGGCTCAGGGCCTCCTTGAAGGGAGTCATGACCTCGGCGGGGCCGGCCGGTGAATCCTCGCACTCGGCATCCGCCCGGAAGCACCATTCATAGGCCATGTCCGCGTGCTCCAGATCCACGATCGGACACCAGATCTGCGCGGCCCAGACCCCGTCGCTTTCCTCCATCCAGGCGCCGTTTTCCCGCAGGTAGGGCACGTAGTCCGGATGATCCCCCGTGACGGCCAGCAGGGCGGACATGGCGCCGCCCGCGCTCCAGCCCATGCAGATGACCCGCTCCCAGTCCCCGGGCAGCGACGCCCGGTTGTGCCGCAGAAAGCGCAGCGCCGTTTTGATGTCCACCAGCGTCCAGGGGGCCTTGCCGGCGGGCTGTCCGGCAGCGTCCCGGCTCTCCCGGCCCCGGCAGCCGCAGCTGACGTAGATCAGCCCGTGCCGCAGGAAGTCGTCGCCATACCACCGGGGGCCGCCGGGCCAGGCATGGGGCATCTGCATGTAGCCGGCGGCGTTGTTCTCAAACACCACAGGCGCGGTGGCCGGCGTATACCGCCCGACGCGGGCCTGCGGCGCAACGGTGCCGGGCCCGCTCATGTACGCCGCGGGCACAAAGACCGACAGCCTCTGGAACAGGGGCGCCCGGGCATGCTGCGTGTAAAGCACGTCCTCCAGACACCAGCAGCTGTGCGCTTCATTGAAGGTCCAGCGCTCCCGGCAGGCGGAAAGATCTCCCCCGGGATTCACCACGGGACACGGATAGGCCACGAACAATCCCTCCCATACTTCAAGGGGGCCGCCCCGGACGGAGCAGCCCCCCATGTCCTTATTGTTCAGTCGATATGATAGAGCCTGCGCGCGTTGTCGCACAGCATCAGGCGCTTCTCGTCCTCCGAGACGTGCAGCGCCTGCACATAGGCCGGGCCCTTCAGCGTCCAGTCCGCCTTCACCGGGGAGGAGGAGCCGTACACGATGTGATCCGCGCCCAGGATCTTCACGGCGGTTTCCAGCAGCGTCTCGCCCCAGGGCTGGGCATGGCTCATCTCGAAGTAGATGTTGTTTGCCAGATGCTTCCGCATGCTGTCCGGCGTGGCGGCAAAGCGGCCGTCCTTCGCGGCGGGGCCATGGGGCATCAGCATCTCCTTGAAGGTGAAGAAGCCGCCGCCCAGCATGGAATGCACCAGCTTCACGTTGGGATACTGCTCGAACATGCCGCTGAACAGCTCCCGGCCCACGGCGGTCACCTGATCCTCGCAGCGGCCCAGGCTGCGGCGCAGGTTGTTGTACGCCGCGATGGACTGATAATCCACCGGCACGGGGGTATGATGCACATAGGCCGTCAGACCCAGCTCGTTCATGCGGGCGAACAGCGGCCCGAAGGCGGGATCATCCAGATACAGCTCCCCGTAGTGGGCGCACAGCTGCATGCCGTGCATGCCCAGCTCCTTCACGCAGCGATCCAGCTCGCCCAGCTCCGCTTCCCGGCCCCACGGGGGAACCACCGCCAGCGCGATGAGCCGTCCGCCCGAGCGCCGCGCGAAATCCGCCATGCCGTCGTTGAAATAACGGCACATGTCCAGGCTCAGCCACTCGTGCAGGCAGGGAACCTTCATCACGGCCCTGTCGATGCCGGCCTCGTCCAGCAGCTGCAGCATCCGCTCAAGGGTGTAGTCCCCCTGGATGTAGTCGACGCCGGGACAGCTCACAGGCTTTTCCACGATGACCTGCTTCCTGCCGTCCCGCTCCACCATTGTGACGGCGGTGCCGTAAGCCCGGGGCGCGTCGGCACACAGACGGGCAAAGAGCGCCTCATCCTCAAACATTTCCTCCGGGAACCAGTAGACGTTGGCGTCGATCACCATGATCCGCGCCTCCTTTATTCAAGCGTTGGGGTTGGTCTGCCTGTCGTATGCAACCCTGCTCTCGATGAGCCCGATGGCCGCCTCGCAGCCGCAGGCGATGGCAAACAGCAGCACCGGCAGCAGACCGCCGCCGCCGGCCAGCAGCGCGGCGATCAGGGCAGCCAGGGTCGTCAGGGCCATCAGTCCGGCGGTGATCCTTCCCCACAGGATGCAGGTGCGGTGTCCGGAACGCAGCTGATACACGGTCTGCTTTTCCTTCCCGAAGGCGCAGGTGAACAGCGGTATGGCCTCAATCACCGCGGATACCAGGGCCAGGCTCATGATCACCGCCACCCAGCCGGTGGAATTGCACGGGCAGGGCTGCGCCGCCGCCAGGATGAACAGCGCCACGCCGCCCAGGTACAGCGCCGTGTAGCCCGCAGCCCGCAGCCTGCGCTGGATTGGCGTCAGCCGCGGCACATACCACCAGTCGCGGTAGGTGCGCCGGGTGTGCAGCCTGCCATCGTCGCCGGGCAGGCGTTCCTCTGTCCAGCCCTCGTAGAAGCGGCTGAAGAAGCCCTTGCGCATGGTCCTCGCTCCTTAATCGTCGATGTGCCGGACGTCGTAGGTGATGGACGTTCCCGCCCACTTCATCTCGCGCCGGTATTCGATGCCGTCGTTGATGTTCTTCGGGCCGTCTCCCGGATGGGGGATCCGCCGCTTCCAGATGCGGCGGCCCTGCTCATCCACGCGCTCCTCCCCGGGGAAACGCCCGGGCCGCACGGGAAGGCCCTCGAACCCGTCCAGGATGTGCCGCGCGCAGGCGTACTGCTGCTCGATCACGCAGGGCTGCAGATCCGGCCACGCGCCCGCGCAGAGCCTGTCGAAGCGATCCCGGACAGCCAGCAGCTTCTCCAGCATCCGCGCCCAGTGGGCCACGCTGCCATGGAGCGACTTGCCGAAGAGCATGAACTCGTCCCCGGAGAACAGGATCCGCTCCTTCTCATCCAGGAAGGCCAGGCTGCCGACGGCATGGTCCGGAATCTGGAAAACCTGCAGGGGACGTCCCTTCAGCGGGATCACGTCGCCGTCGGTAACCAGCTCAACGGCGTAGTCCCTGGGGAAATCGATCCCGGCAAAGCTGGGGAAGGGCCGGGTGGCCAGGGGCTGGGTTTCGCGGGACATGTAGCACAGGTCGAAATAGCTGTTGTTGGCGGTGTGGTCGAAGTGATCGTGGGTGTTGCAGATCTTCGACAGGGGCTTGTCCGTCAGGCTCTGGGCGTATGCGCGGATGTTGCCGCAGCCGTAGCCGCTGTCGATGAGGATGGCCTCCTCGTCGCCCTCCACCAGGTAGGAGAAGTCCCCGTCGGACAGAATCTGCCAGGTGCCCGGCGCAATCCGCCAGGAGCGGAAGAAGGGCTCGTCCATGCGCTGCAGGCTGCCGTCCTCGTCCTCCAGCCAAATGTCATGCTTGCAGGAAAAATCGATCATCGCTTCTCTCTCCTTTACGGAAGCCGCTGCTCGAACAGCCACTCCCGCAGGGCTTTGATATCGTAGGCCTTCACCCAGGTGTTGACGTGATGCGCGCCCGGATGGGGCTCCTGCCCGTCCGGCACCACGCTGCGGCCCTCGAACCAGGTCAGGTTCACGGTGGCGCCCTTCTGCTTCTGGCTGCGGATCGCCGCGTCCAGCCAGGCGGCGTCCGCCCGGGCGTTGATGTGGTTGTAGCAGATCCTCGCGCCGGCGGCTTCCATGTTGCCCACCGCCTGCTGCATGGTGGGGAACGCCTTGGCGTCGCCGCTGGAGACGATGATCCAGATATTCTCCTGCCAGGCGGCGGTCAGGCGCTCCGGATCCCACTGGCCGGCCACCAGCAGGAAGCCCGCAAAATATTTCGGATGCCGCAGCATCAGCTCGCAGAGCATCATGGTGCCCATGGACTGGCCGGTGCCGTAGATTCGTTTCTCGTCAATGTCATACAGCTGCCGCAGATGCTCGATCAGCTCCCAGGTGGCGTCCGCCTCCCAGGTGACGGTGTAGTCGTCATCCGCGCACTGGTCGGCGTAATGGGGCGCCAGCACAAAGCACGGACGCCGGTTGTAGTAGGACTCGATGGCCCATACCGTGGCGCCGGTTCCCTGGACCAGGGGCGCCTTGATATCCGGCGAGCAGGAGCCCAGGTCGTGCAGGAAGGCGACCAGGGGATACTTCTGCCCGGGGAGCAGGTGCTCGGGAATGTAGAGGTTGTAGTCCAGCCTCTTCCCTTGGGCGGTGGTGAACACCCCCTGAATGAACCGGTCGGCAATGCCCAGATCCACGCCGGTGGTGGGCCTGCTTTCGAAGGCGGGCGCCGTGTTGCCGGCGACCGTGGGCAGGTCCTGCTTCTGCGTGACAAGAAGCACCGGCTTCCTCACGCTGAGCCGTGCGGCCATGCCGCGGCCGGTCTGCTCGCACAGCCGCAGGCTATCCTCCCCGCCCTCCAGCAGCAGCTGGATGAAGCGGCCGGTCCACATCATTTCGCCCCGGGCCGTGTCCGACAGGCACAGATTGGCGATGGCATAGCCCTCCACCGCAAACTGATCGGCCGACAGGCTGCTCCTGATCAAAGGCTCGCTGTATTCGATGGCCACGGAGGTTATGCGTTGGCCGGAGCCGTAGGCAGAGGTCACGATGGTCATGCCCAGTACCTGCGCCATGCTCATGTGGATTCACCCTTTCAACTCGATGTGCTTCCTCCGGCCGGCGGATGCGGCCGGAGGAAGGCGGGAGCCGGGACTGCGCGCCGGCGTTCCCTTACAGATCGTTCAGCTCTCTGGCCCTGCAGCAGGATACAAAGTGGTTGGGCAGCAGCTCCTGCAGCTCCTGAGGCTCGTGACACCTGTCGCAGGCGTAGGGGCAGCGGGCGGCGAACCGGCAGCCGGGCTTGGGGTTCACGGGCGAGGTGATCTCGCCCTTGAGGTGGATGCGCTCATGGGGATGGTCGATATCCGTGGAGGGAATGGCGGACAGCAGCGCCTTGGTATAGGGATGCAGCGGCTTGATGAACAGCTCCTTGGAGGGGGAGGTTTCCACCAGCTGGCCCAGATACATGACGCAGATATCGTCGGAGATGTGCCGCACCACGGACAGGTCGTGGGTGACGAACATATACGTCAGGCCCTGCTGCTCCTGCAGGTCCTGCAGCAGGTTCAGCACCTGCGCCTGGATGGACACGTCCAGCGCGGACACGGGCTCGTCGCACACGATGAAGTCCGGATTCAGCGCCAGCGCCCGGGCGATGCCCACGCGCTGCCGGCGGCCGCCGTCCAGCTCGTGGGGATAGGCGTGCCGCAGCCGCTCGTCGATGCCCACCAGCCTCATCAGCCGCTCGGTGGCCGCCATGATCTCGTCCTTTTTGTACCGCTTGGACAGCATCAGGGGCTCGCGAATCACGTCCTCCACGGTCTGCCGGGGGTTCAGGGAGGAGTAGGGATCCTGGAAGACGATCTGCAGCTTCTCATTGATGCGGTGCATATCCTTCTTGGAGACGTGGGTGATGTCCTCGCCGTTCATCAGGATCTGCCCGTCGGTGCTCTCCAGCAGGTGGATGATGGTGCGCCCCAGGGTGGACTTGCCGCAGCCGGATTCGCCCACCACGCCCATGGTCTTGCCCTTCTCGATCCTGAAGGAGACGTCGTCCACGGCATGCAGGGTGCCCTTGGGGGTTTCGAAATACTTCTTGAGGTGCCTGACCTCGATCATGGGAGTGCTCATGCTCAGGCCTCCTTCTTTCCAGCAGCGATATCATCCAGGCAGCAGCAGCGCACCAGATGGCCGCCGCCCACGTCCGTCAGCTCCAGATGGGCCTGCCGGCACTTTTCGCAGGCGTGGGGACACCGGGGGTTGAAGGCGCAGCCCTCGGGCAGGTTGGAGGGATCCGGCGGCAGACCCTCGATGGGGGACAGGCGATCCACGTCCTTGTCCAGCTCCGGCAGGGAGCCGAACAGGCCGATGGTGTAGGGGAACAGCGGATTGTGGAAGATCTGCTCCCGGGTGCCGTATTCCACCACCTCGCCGGCGTAGATCACGGCCACGGTGTCGCACACCTCCGCCACGATGCCCAGATCATGGGTGATCATGATCATGGAGGTGTTCAGCTTCTGCCGCAGGTCCTTGATCATGTCCAGCACCTGGGCCTGAATGGTCACGTCCAGGGCGGTGGTGGGCTCGTCGGCCAGGAGCAGCTCCGGGCTGCAGGCCAGCGCCATGGCGATGACCACGCGCTGCTTCATGCCGCCGGAAAACTGATGCGGATATTCATAGTAGCGGTCGCCGGGGATGCCCACCATTTCCAGCATCTCCTTGGCCCGCCGGACGCCCTCGGCCTTGCCGCACTTCTCATGCAGCTCGATGACCTCGGCGATCTGCTCGCCCACGCGCATGATGGGGTTCAGGGCGGTCATGGGATCCTGGAAGATCATGGAGATCTTCTTGCCGCGTATTTTCTGCATGTCCTCCTCGCGGACCTTCAGCAGGTCGCGGCCCTCGAAGAAGATCTCGCCGCTGGGCACCCGGGCGGGAGGCTCCGGCAGAATCCGCAGGATGGCCCGGGCGATGGACGTCTTGCCGGCGCCGGTCTCGCCCACCAGGCCGATGGTCTTGCCCTTTTCCAGCTCGAAGGACACATGGTTGACGGCGTGGATCACATTGCCCTCGGAGGTGTATTCCACGGTCAGATTCTTCACAGAGAGAAGCAGTTCCTTGCTTTCCATAGCTACAGCCTCCTTTCTCAGTTCTTCAGCTTGGGATCCATGGCGTCGCGCAGGCCGTCGCCCAGCATGTTCAGGGCCAGCACCACCACCATGATGGCCAGACCCGGGAAGATGCACAGGTGCGGATACTTGGTGATAACAGCCTTGCCCTCGCTGAGCATGGCGCCCCACTCGGGGGTGGGAGGCTGCACGCCCAGGCCGATGTAGCTCAGGGACGCCGCCTGCAGGATGGTGTTGCCGATGCCCATGGTCACCGACACGATCACCGGCGCGATGGAGTTGGGCAGAATGTGGGAGGTGATGACCCGGAACCTGGAGCAGTTGATTTTCTCGGCGGCCTCGATGTATTCCTGCTTGCGCACCGTCAGGATGGAGCCGCGCAGCAGGCGCACCGTCATGGGTATGCCGCCGATGGACAATGCCAGGATCGTATTGCCGATGCCGGAGCCCAATGCCGCGGAGATGGCGATGGACAGCAGCATGCCGGGGATGGCCTGGATGATATCCAGCAGGCGCATCACCAGGTTATCGACCCAGCCGCCGAAGTAGCCCACCAGGGAGCCCAGCAGCACGCCCACCAGGGTGGACACCAGGGTGGAGCACAGGCCCAGCATCAGGGAGGCCCGGGCGCCGTACAGGATACGGGAGAAGATATCGCGGCCCATGCCGTCGCAGCCGAACCAGTGCTCGGCGCTGGGCAGCGCGTAGCGGTCCGCCTTGCTGGTGGCGGTGTAGTCGTAGGGGGAGATCCAGGGCGAGAGGATGGCCAGGGCGATCATGAACAGCATGACCACCAGGCCGGCCATGGCCACCTTGTTCTTGCTCAGGCGGTGCATCACCTGACCGAACTGGCCCTGCCTGCGGGTGCGCAGGCCTTCGTTGACGACCGTCGCAGTCTTAGCCATTCTTCTTCCCCTTTCTGCCTTCGTACTGGGCCTTGATGCGGGGATCCACAAAGGCGTACACGATATCCACCAGGAGCATGATCAGCGAGAAGATCAGGCCCAGAATCAGCACGCCGCCCATGACCACCGGGTAGTCGCGGCTGGAGATGGCGTCCGTCATGTAGCGGCCCACGCCGGGGATGGCGAACACGTTCTCGATGATCACCGTGCCGCCCAGCATCATGCCCATGCCGTTGCCCACGATGGTGATGATGGGGATCAGGGCGTTGGGCAGCGCGTGGCGGAACAGGATGGTCCGGGAGGACAGACCCTTGGCCTTGGCGGTCACGATATAGTCGGAGCGGATGACCTCCAGCATGGAGGAGCGGGTATGCCGGGCCTGGGAGGCGATGCCGGCAAAGGAATTGGCGACGCAGGGCAGGATGAAGGACAGCAGGCCGTTATCCACGCCCGATGTGGGCAGCCAGCCCAGGTTGACGCAGAACACCAGCACCAGCATCAGCGCCAGCCAGAACGCCGGGATGGATACGCCCACCAGCGCCAGGAACATGCAGATCCGGTCGGCGACGCCGTTGTGGTGGGTGGCGGCGGCGATGCCCAGGGGCGTGCCCACGAACACCTGCAGCGCCATGCACAGCAGGGCGATCACCAGGGTGTAGCGCATGCGATCCATCAGGCCGGCGATCACGGAGGTGCCGTACTTGTAGGAGGTGCCCAGGTCGAAGCGGATGAAGGTGTCATACAGGTAGCGGCCCAGGCGGACGATGTAGGGATCGTTCAGGCCGAGCTCCTCCCGCTTGGCGGCCAGCTCCATGGCAGTAGCGCTGGGGCCCAGCAGCGACTGCGCGGGGTCGCCGGGACAGATATACATGATGGAGAAAATCAGAATCGCGATGCCCAGCATGACTGGAATCATCCAGAGCAGCCGCTTGATGATATACCGGCTCATGCCATGCCTCCTTTACGCTTTTGGGGGAAAAAGGGCGCTGCAGCCACGAGGACCGCAGCGCCCGGGGGGAATCAAATCAGCTCAGCAGGCGCCTGAGGATTGCTTAATATTCGCAGGCACCGGGGATGACCTGGCCGCGGAAGCAGGTAACGGCGGTCTTGATGGTATCGGTGTGCGCCAGGTTCACGGTGGGGGCGATCAGGCCGTACTCGTAGCACTGCTCCTTCAGGTACTGATGGAAGGCGTCCATGTCATCGGCAGCGTCGGTGGTCAGCGCGGCCTCCAGCAGGGACTGCAGCTGATCATCCGCCACATAGCCGATGGTCATGCCGTGCACCTGGTCGCGGGCGTCCATGGTCAGCTTCCACACGTTGCACAGCAGGCCGGAGGAGCCGCCCTCGTCCAGCATCAGATCCCACTCGCCGCCGTCGTTGGCGTACTTGTAGGTGTTGAACAGCGCGGTGTCATAGGCCTTCAGCTCGATGTTGATGCCGAACATGGCCAGGTCGGACTGGATGGTCTGGGCGATCAGGGTGTTCACGTCGGAGACGTTGTACATCAGGACGTAGGAGGCGGAGGTGACGCCGGCGGCCTGGAAGTACTCATTGGCCTTGGCTTCGTCGTACTCGTAGTACTCCTCGTCGTTCCACTTCGCCTGGAAGTCGGGATACTTGGAGTTGCCCACGGTCTTGGCGGTCATGGCCAGGCCGTCGTAGGCGAAGGTGTTGATGTCATCCACGTCGATGGCATAGGCGATGGCCTTGCGCAGGTTGGCGTCGCCGAAGACGTTGTTGTTGAACACCAGGTACTTGGTGATGCTGTCGGGGAACTGGGTGACGTTGAAGCCCTCGCGGTCCATGAAGTCCTTGATGTAGGCGGCGTCGATGGCGGCGGAGATGTCAATCTCCTTGGTCTGCAGGGCGTTCACCAGCTGCACGGCGTCGGGGATGATCTTGAAGGTGATCCTGTTCACGTTGTGGCGGGAAGTGGTGGGCACCAGGGAGTCGTCGGTCTGCCAGTAGCTGCCGGAGTACTCCATCTCGATGGTGGAGCCGGTGGCGTAGCTCACGACCCTGTAGGGGCTGGTGGTCACGGGATCGGTGGCCATCTCGTCGGCAGAGGCCTCATAGGCGGCCTGGGTGACGATGGGGCACTCCATCAGCAGGGACTCCAGATCGCCGGCGGACAGCTCGGAGAAGGTGAAGCGGCACACATAGTCGCTGAGCACCTCGATGGAAGCCACGGCGGACAGCTTGGGCAGGTTGCCGGTCGCCTGAGCGCTCTCGTAGCAGAACTTGATGTCGGAGGCGGTCAGGTGGTTGCCGGCCTGGTCGTAGATGTAGTCGTAGATCTCCACGTCGTAGGTCAGGTCATCCACGGGGGTCAGGGTCTTCATCAGGCAGCCGACGTACTCGTCGCCGTCCTTGACCATCAGCATCTCATAGGTGGTGAACAGGATGCCGATGCGGCCCAGACCCATGCCCTGGAAGGGGCCGATGTTGCCGGGATCGCCAGCGATGCCCACGACAACACTCTCGCCCTGCTCAGCAGTGGCGACGGATACGCAGCCCAGCAGCATGGCCAGGGCCAGTACCAGAGAAAGGATCTTCTTCATGACAGTTCCTCCTTTTTTTGTTGATGTCCTGGGGGACAATCAAGCCTTTTGGGGTTTCGCCAGGGAGCGCCCGTTGGCATGCTCCCTTGTGTGCCTTCATTATATCCGGCCATCTGGCAGGAATCAAACCGGATTGAGCATCAATTATTGCGCCGTGCGGGATAATCCATCGGCGCACGTCGCGTATGCGGGACGCGGCCTTACTCCGCGCCCAGCCGGGCCAGGGCGTCGGCGGCCTCCTGCCGCAGGGCGATCATGGCCTCATTGTTGCCGGCGGCGTTGACCAGGTCCAGGTTCTCCTGGGCGAAGTCGCGGGCCAGGGTGTAGTACTGGATCGCCGCGGCGGCATCGGCCTCCACGCCCTGACCGTTCTCATAGCAGCGGCCAAGCACCAGCGCCGCCTGCGGAATGCCCAGCATGGTGCCGTGCACGTTCCTGTCGGACAGGGCCATGGCGTAGTAGGTCACGGCCTTCTCCATGTCGGCTGCCACGCCCTCGCGGCCCTCCTCGTAGTACTGGCCCAGGTAGACGCAGGCCGTGCCGTCGAAGGTGCGGCCATTGCCGGCGGCGGCGATCAGGAAGGCTTCCTCGGCCTTGACGCAGTCGGGCGCAACGGCGGTGCCGTCATCCAGGGTATAGCCGCTGTCGTACAGAACGCCGGCATACCGGGGGCCCTTGAAGTCAGTCTCGGAAAGCCCTTCCCCCTGCCAGGACAGCAGGAAGCAGTTCAGGGCCTGCTCCTCGGAATGGGCCACGCCCTCGTAGGTGCCGTCGGGCGCGTTGTACAGCAGGCCCAGGCTGGTGTAGCCGTTGCCCTTGCCCAGCACCCTGGCGTTGAACTCATAGATGGCGATGGCCTTGCTCACGTCCTGCTCCACGCCGGTGCCGTCCCGGAGCAGATCGCCCAGGCCGCCGATGCCGCGCAGGAGCGGATCGCAGAAGAAGAAGGCGTCGTCATAGTAAACGGCATAGGTCTTGTCGTAGTCGCCGGCCTGGCTGGCCGTGACGCCCGTACGGTAGAAGTCGAACACCTCGCCCTGTCCGTCGGGACTGTTGGCAAGCACGTTCTCCTTCATCTGCTGCAGGGCAGCCAGGGCGGCCGTGGCATCGGCGCTTCCGGCGGCCTCGGCAGCCTCGTAGCAGGCCTTGGCCATGGCATACCACTGCGTCACGCCGTCGCCGGTCTCGTACTGCCGACCCAGGGCGTACAGCTCATCGGCGGTCTTGCCCTCGGTATCCGGGGTCACCGCCAGCATGGCCGTCAGCTCCTCCAGCGTCAGCTCGGCGGAGGCTGTCACGCACAGGGTCAGCAGCAGACCCAGGCTCAGAAGCAGGGATAGCAGCTTTTTCATGATAGGGTTCCTCCTTCGGTGAATTGTTATATTCACCTCCGGCGCTGTGACGGCCACGGTCAGGCGTGGCATGGCAGCCCTCCTCCTTCGACAGGGCGCCCCGTGCTGTCTTGTGTCTGCTCCGGCCGCCGCGCATCGCGGTGCCGGAGAGTGCCGTCAGGGCTTCAGCAGTTCCCTTGCCGTCCGGACCAGCTGCTCCGCCGCGCCGGGCATGAAGGGAGAATTCTGGGATTCGTAGGTGATGCGCGCGCAGGACGCGGCGTCCGCCATATACTTGGCGCCGCCGTTCCACAGCGTCACCACCAGGGTCAGGGGATCGCTTCCGGCGATCTCCCCGGCGGTAACGCAGTTCAGCTCCGGCTTCACGCCCAGCAGCCTGACGCCGCCCACCTCCAGCAGCTCCACGGTCTGGACGTTCTCCCCGTCCGGCTCGTAGGGCGGAACGCGGGTCGGATGCAGCTTGTGCAGGTCGCGCTCGATCTTCTTGCCATCCAGGGTTACGGACGCGCTGCGCCAGCGGAGCGGCCCCTGCGCGGGCATCGCCCTGCGCGCCGCGGCGCGGGCCGCGTCCGCCATCTCGGCGGAAAGGGCGTCCAGGGCGGGGAGGATATCGTCCTGCAGGTCCGTGGGAACCAGTACGCCGTCCTGCTCGGTGAAGCCCACGGCCTTTTCCCGGGGCGCCTGATCCCCGGCCGCACCGATCAGGAACAGCACCGGGCAGCCCCAGTCCGCCTCCAGCGCGGCGGCCATCCGCCCCGCCAGATCCCCGGACACGGCCTTGCCGCCGCGCCGCAGCTGCGAGCCGTCCAGCACGGAGGACTGCACCGGATAATGCACCAGGGCCGCGAGCCTGCTCCCCGCGGCATCCTCCAGGGCGACGACCGTCAGGGTATGGTTGACGGGGCCGCTGCCGTTGTTGCCGATCCACCAGCCGGCGGTGGTTTCCACATCCCTGGCGGAGTTCACCAGGCATTCCGCCTGCCCGGCGGAGACGGTCGCCTCCGCCATGCGGGCGGCGGCGTCCCGGGCCGCGTCGCGGATCGCGGCGTACACCAGCTGCTGCAGCTGCGCCTTTTTCCGCCGCTCACCGTCTGTTTTCAGCGCGTGATCGGGCATGAAGTGGGGCGCTGAAAAGGTGTGCACGGCCAGCACGAAGGTCTGCTCCGCGCCGGTCTCCTCCCGCAGGATGCGGCTCATGGCGGCGATCTCCTCCGGCGGGAGAGAGGTCATCTCCAGCGCCAGCAGGGCGCAGCGTTTCGCCTCCTCCAGCACCAGCACCCGGGCGTGCAGCGCATCCAGCTGAACGGAAAAGCCTTCCACTGGAAAGAAATCCTCCGGAAAGGCAAGGGGTTTCGTCGAAGCTCCGGCTCTCATCTATGCTGCCTCCATTTCCAGCGTACAATTTTTTTCTATTTTATCGGAATCAACCTTGACAATCAAACCTCATTCCGGTACGATTTATGCAGATGCCGGGACAATTGAATAGACCATGGTGCATAGCAAGGGGGCTTGTACATGATCCTGGATTATATCTGTGAGTTCGCGGTGCTGGCGGAAACCTGCAATTATATGGAAGCGGCCGATCAGCTGTTTATTTCCCAGTCGGCGCTGTCGCGGCACATCAAGACGCTGGAGGAGGATCTGGGCGTGCAGCTCTTCACGCGCACGACCCGCCGCGTGGCGCTGAGCAGCTTCGGCTCCCTGTTTCTCCCCTATGCGCAGCGGATGAGCGCCCTGCGCTCCGATTATGAAAACGCCATCAGCATGGCCAAGAACGCCGAGCGGGGCAACATTCGCCTGGGCACCATTCCCGTGATGGCCCAGTATGAAATCACCGACGTGATCGTCTGCTTCCAGAAGGAGAATCCGCTGATTTCCCTGGACATCGTGGAGGGCGATACCAACGAGCTCATCCGGGAGCTGCGCTCGGGGCAGATCCACATGGCGTTCGTCCGCGAGGGCGAGGGCGAGGAGGATTCCGGCGAATTCAACAAGATTCATTACGACACCGATCAGCTGACAGCCTTCCTCTCCCGGCAGCATCCTTTCGCGGAGCGGCAGTTCATCCGCGTGGAGCATCTGCGCAACGAGCCGCTGATGCTCCTGAGCAAGGACACCTACATGCACACCCTGTGCGTCCAGGCCTGCCGGAAGGCCGGCTTCGAGCCGAACATCGTGCTGACCAGCCACCGCGGCCGCAACATGCTGGAGCTGGCCCGGAAAAACATGGGCATCGCGCTGCTCACCAAGCGGCCCACCCTGCCCATGCTGACGGAGGATCTTGTCGCCGTGGACATCGAGCCGCGCATCATCACCAACATCAACCTGATCTATCCCAAGAATCAGAAGCTGAGCCCCGGCGCCCAGCGCTTTGTGTCCACCATGCTGAAGATTCGCATGGAGAAGCATCCGGGCTGCTGACAGCATCCTTGAAGCATTCCTGAAAAAGCCGTCCGGCCGGTGATGGGCCGCACGGCTTTTTTGCTTGCCGGGCCGGGCGGGGGAGCGGCCGGCAGACCGCTTTCCTGGCCGGAGGAGGGGAGGCGTCGCGCCGTCGCGGGAGCCTCTGCCCGCGGGGTGAGGGGGATGCCCGCCGCATGCCCGCTTCAGGGGCGAAACAAAAGGACGGCCGCAGGGGCAGGCGTCGCAGCTCTCCGAAGCGCAACCGTGGCGCCTTTGGGCAAAAGAAAACCGGGAACCCCTGATTTCTCAAGGATTCCCGGATCTGTGGAGCATAGCGGATTCGAACCGCTGACCCCAACACTGCCAGTGTTGTGCGCTACCAGCTGCGCTAATGCCCCGCGAACAAGATATAGTATAGCACAGGTTCTGCGGTTTGTAAAGGGGTAATTTGCAATTTTTTTGATTTTTTTCTTTGGTCGCGCCATCATCGCCCCGGGAAGGGAAAAATGGCGGCAAAGTGGGTGATGACCGTCAAACAGGAGCCAAAAACATTCATCTGGTGGGAGAATGGTGCGAAAAACGTGCCTTTGCCGCGTCCCTGTGGCATCCGCCGAAAAAAAGGAGCCCTTCCCTGTTGGGAGAGCTCCTTTTTGGACAGCCGCGGCGGGCGGGAGGAATTACTCCTCCTCGTCCTCCTCGGGCAGGTCGGCGTTGTGGTAGACGTTCTGCACGTCATCGTTTTCCTCGAGCATGTCCAGCAGCTTCTGGATCTTGAGGATGGTGTCCTCATCGGTGACGGCCACGGTATTCTGGGGAATCTTGTCCACCTCGGCGGAGAGGAAGGTCAGACCCTGCTGCTCCAGCGCCTCGCGCACGGCGGAGAAATCGTTGGGCGCGGTGTAGATCTCGAACACGTCGGCCTCAGCCTTCACGTCCTCGGCGCCGGCTTCCAGCGCCATCATCATCATTTCGTCCTCGTCCATGCCGGGGGTGCGCTCCACCACCAGCACGCCCTTCTCGTCGAACATGAAGCTCACCGAGCCGCTGGTGCCCAGGTTGCCGCCGTGCTTGGCGAAGCAGTGGCGCACGTCGGAGGCGGTACGGTTGCGGTTGTCGGTGATGCAGTCGGCGATAATGGCCACGCCGCCGGGGGCATAGCCTTCATAGGTGATCTGCTCGTAGGTCACGTTGGACAGCTCGCCGCTGGCCTTCTTGATGGACCGCTGGATATTGTCGTTGGGCATGTTGTTGGCCTTGGCCTTGGCGATAATGTCGCGCAGCTTGCCGTTGGATTCGGGGTTTGCGCCGCCGTCGCGCACCGCGATGGCGATTTCGCGGCCGATCTTGGTAAAGATTGCGCCGCGGGCCGCATCAGCCTTGCCCTTCTTGGCCTGAATGTTATGCCACTTGGAATGACCGGACATCGTATCCCTCCTGTATACTGAAAAAGAAAATCACAACCAGACAGTCTATTATATCACCACCACGCCATCCCCGTCAAGGCCTTGCCCCACCGTATTCTGCGGCGGGCAGTGCCCACACCCGCGGGCAGTGCCCGCACCCGGCTCGCGATTGAGTTGCGCGCCTTCGGTCACGCTGAACACGCGTGCGGGTGTCGTGCGGTTGCGCGGAGGCCCGGCGCGCGACAGGCGCGCCGGGCTTGCGGGGGTCACGCCTCGCAAAGGGCGAGGCGCGACGCGGTCGTGCAGGCCCCCAGGGGGGCGCTGCCCCCCTGGACCCCCGGCCGGCAGTGCCCACACCCGCGGGCAGTGCCCGCACCCGGCTCGCGATCGGGTTGTGCGCCTTCGGTCATGCTGAACACGCGTGCGGGTGTCGTGCGGCGGGCAGTGCCCGCACCCGGCTCGCGATTGGGTTGCGCGCCTTCGGTCACGCTAAACACGCGTGCGAGTGTCGTGCGGCGGGCAGTGCCCGCACCCGGCTCGCGATTGGGTTGCGTGCCTTCGGTCACGCTGAACACGCGTGCGAGTGTCGTGCGGCGGGCAGTGCCCGCACCCGGCTCGCGATCGGGTTGCGCGCCTTCGGTCACGCTGAACACGCGTGCGAGTGTCGTGCGGTTGCGCGGAGGCCCGGCGCGCGACAGGCGCGCCGGGCTTGCAGGGGTCACGGCGCGCAACGGGCGCGCCGCGACGCGGTCGTGCAGGCCCCCAGGGGGGCGCTGCCCCCCTGGACCCCCGGCCGGCAGTGCCCACACCCGCGGGCAATGCCCGCACCCGGCTCGCGATTGAGTTGCGCGCCTTCGGTCACGCTAAACACGCGTGCGAGTGTCGTGCGGCGGGCAGTGCCCGCACCCGGCTCGCGATCAGGTTGCGCGCCTTCGGTCACGCTGAACGCACGTGCGGGTGTCGTGCGGCGGGCAGTGCCCGCACCCGGCTCGCGATTGGGTTGCGCGCCTTCGGTCACGCTGAACACGCATGCGAGTGTCGTGCGGGTACGCGGGGGTCACGGCGCGCAACGGGCGCGCCGCGACGCGAAATCCGCGGGGCTCTCCCTATCCGTCACGGCAGTTGCCGTGACACCTTCCCCGCTGGGGAAGGGCTTTCTGGTGCGCGCTTCCTGTCCGGTGCAGGGGGGCACCTGTTCCCCCTGACCATTTCCGGGCTGGACAAGCCGCACCGGGACAAGTATAATAGGAACAGTACAACAAAACCGTCCCGCCGGACGGCATAAGGAGATAGGACCATGGAATTCACGACTGCCTGGCTATCCGATCCCACGGTGTTTGCGGTCAACCGCCTGCCTGCCTGCTCCGATCATGAGATCTACGCTTCCGCCGCCGAGGCCGGGCTGGAAAACAGCTCCCTTGTCCGCAGCCTGGACGGGGTATGGCTGGCGCACTTCGCCATGAACCCTGCCGAGGCCCCCGATGAGCTGCTCCGCGACGCCTCCTGCGACGACGCCCTGCAGGAGATCACCGTCCCCTGCGAGTTCCAGCTGGAGAATCCCGAGTGGGATCCGCCCCACTATGTCAACACCCAGTATCCCTGGGACGGCCGGGAGCCGCTGCTCCCGCCCCAGGTCAGCGAGACCTACAACCCCACCGTCACCGCCATCCGCCGCTTCGTCCTGTCCGACGGGGATCTGACCTGCGGGCGCATCGTGCTGACCTTCGGCGCGGTGGAAGCCGCCGTGGCCCTGTACGTCAACGGCAGCTTCGTGGGCTATGCCGAGGACAGCTTCACGCCGCACCGCTTCGACGTGACCCCCTTTGTCCGCGCGGGCGAAAACCGCATCGCGGCGCGGATCTTCAAGCGCTGCACCGGCTCCTGGGTGGAGGATCAGGACTTCTGGCGTTTCAGCGGCATCCACCGCTCCGTGACATTGACCCTGGAGCCCCGGGTGCATCTGGCGGATCTTTTCGTCCACACCCCCCTGACGGACAACTACACCCGCGCCGCGCTGGTGGCGGAGATGAAGCTGGATCGTCCCGAGGGCAGCGTGCGCGTGACGCTGACCGATGCCCAGGGCAGGGTCATCGTGGATCAGACCCGTCCCTCGGAGGCGGAAGTGACCGTTTCCGCCGATGCCCCCGGCGTATCCCTGTGGTCGGCCGAGACGCCCGTGCTGTATCAGCTGACCGTCACCCTCACCGACGCGGCGGGGCTGGTCAGCGAGGTCTGCCGGACGGAGGTGGGCTTCCGCGCCTTCGAGATGATCGACAGGATCATGTGCCTCAACGGCAAGCGCATCGTGTTCCACGGGGTGAACCGGCACGAGTTCAACTGCGACGCCGGCCGCGTGATGACCCGCGAGCTCATGGAGCGCGACGTGCGCGACATGAAGCGCATGAACGTCAACGCCGTGCGCACCTGCCACTATCCCAACGACAGCTACTTCTACAAGCTCTGTGACCGCTACGGCCTGTACGTCATCGACGAGACGAACATCGAGAGCCATGGCTCCTGGGCCCGTCCGGGCGGCGACCGCAGCCGCGCCCTCCCCGACGATCGCCCCGAATGGCTGGAGCTGATCCTCGACCGGGGCCGCTCCATGCAGGAGCGCGACAAGAACCACGCCTCCATCCTCCTGTGGAGCTGCGGCAACGAGTCCTGGGGCGGCAAGGATCTGTTCCTGCTGTCCGAGATGTTCCGCCGGCGTGATCCCTCCCGCCTGGTGCACTACGAGGGCGTGGCCAACGATCAGCGCTACCCCGACACCACCGACGTGTACTCCCGCATGTACCACAAGGTGGCCGATATCGAGAACTACCTGAACAGCGATCCCAGGAAGCCCTTCATCAACTGCGAATACACCCACGCCATGGGCAATTCCTGCGGCGGCATGGCGCTCTACACCGAGCTGGAGGACAAGTATCCCATGTACCAGGGCGGGTTCATCTGGGACTATGTGGATCAGGCGCTGCGCACCGTGGCGCCCAACGGCGAGGAGCGTCTGGCCTACGGCGGCGATTACGGCGACCGCCCCACGGACTATCACTTCAACACCAACGGCATCATCCTGGGCGACCGCACCCAGA
>JBJEYH010000153.1:0-24356 GCA_051886675.1 Aristaeellaceae bacterium | reverse complement strand
TGGGTCGAGGGCCGGAACTGGCTGAACGAGGTGGAGCTGCCCGGCATGCCCAACAAAAGCGAGAAGGGCTTTGCGGACTATGTGCTGTATGGCGACGATGGCAAGGCGCTGGCGGTGGTGGAGGCCAAGCGCACCTGCGTCGATCCGGTGACGGGCCGCCAGCAGGCGAAGCTGTATGCGGACATCATCGAGAAGCAGCAGGGGCGTCGCCCGGTCATTTTCCTGACCAACGGCTTTGAGACGCGCATCATCGACGGGCAGTATCCGGAGCGCAGATGCGCCGCCATCTGGAGCAAGCGCGACCTGGAGAAGTGGTTCAACCTGCTGCGCATGCGCACCCATCTGAAGAACGTCATGGTGGATAAGGACATCGCCGGCCGCTACTATCAGGAGGGGGCCGTCAAGGCGGTATGCACCAGCCTGGATGAGAAGAACCGCCGCAAGGCCCTGCTGGTGATGGCCACCGGCTCCGGCAAGACGCGCACGGTGATCGCCCTGTGCAAGGCGCTGCTGGAGCATGGCTGGGTGAAGAACATTCTCTTCCTTGCGGACCGCAATTCCCTGGTGACCCAGGCGAAGCGCAGCTTTGTCAACCTGCTGCCGGAGCTGTCCGTCACCAACCTCTGCGAGGAAAAGGACAACACCGCCGCGCATTGCGTGTTCTCCACCTACCAGACCATGATGAACTGCATCGACGCTGTACAGGATGCGGAAGGCAAGCTGTTCACCGTGGGGCATTTCGACCTGGTCATCTGTGACGAGGCGCACCGTTCCATCTACAACAAGTACCGGGACATCTTCACCTATTTCGACGCGCCGCTGGTCGGCCTGACCGCCACCCCCAAGGATGAAATCGACAAGAACACCTACGCGATCTTTGAGCTGGAAAACGGCGTGCCCACCTACGGCTACGAGCTGGCGCAGGCCGTGAAGGACGGCTATCTGGTGGATTTCATGTCCGTGGAAACCACGCTGAAGTTCATCCATCAGGGCATCGTGTACGACGAGCTGTCCGAGGAGGAAAAGCAGGAGTACGAGGAAAAGTTCCTCGATGAAAACGGCGAGCTGCCGGAGAGCATCGCGTCCTCCGCGCTGAACGAGTGGATCTTCAACGAGGATACCATCCGCGAGGTGCTGAACATCCTGATGACCCACGGCCTGAAGATCGACTACGGCAACAGGTTGGGCAAGACCATCATTTTCGCCCGGAACCACACCCATGCCGAGAGAATCCTGGAGGTCTTCGGCCGGGAATATCCGCACCTGACCGGCTACGCGAAGGTCATCGACAACCACATGACCTATGCCCAGAGCGCCATTGACGAGTTCTCCGACCCGAAGAAGCTGCCGCAGATCGCCATCTCCGTGGACATGCTGGACACCGGCATCGACGTGCCTGAGGTGCTGAATCTCGTCTTTTTCAAGAAGGTCATGAGCAAGGCCAAGTTCTGGCAGATGATCGGCCGGGGCACGCGCCTGTGCCCCGGGCTGCTGGACGGCGCGGACAAGGAGAAGTTCTACATTTTCGACTTCTGCGGCAACTTCGAGTTTTTCCGCATGAACCAGGGCAGGCCCACCGCCAATGTGCTGCCTCTGCAGGGCGCCATCTTCAGCCTGAAGGCGCAGCTTGCCTTCAAGCTGCAGGATCTGGCCTGTCAGACGGAGGAACTGATTTCCTTCCGCCAGACGCTGGTGGAGGACATGGTGCGCAAGGTGAAGGAGCTGAACAAAGAGAACTTCGCTGTCCGCCAGCATCTGAAATACGTGGAGCGGTATGCCGAGCCGGCCAATTATCAGACGCTGACCTACGAGGATACGCTGACGATGGCGCAGGAGCTGGCGCCGCTGATCGAGCCGGAGGACGACGACGCAAAGGCGCTGCGGTTCGATGCGCTGATGTACGGCATCGAGCTGGCGTATCTCGCCGGAAAGAAATACAGCCGTGCCCGGCATGATCTGATCCAGAAGGTGGAAGCCATCAGCAGGGTGGCCAATATTCCGGAGATCATGCTGCAGGCGGAGCTGATCGACCGGATCCTGCACACCGACTACGTGGAGAACGCGGGCATCAGCGAGTTCGAGCACATCCGTGAAAGCCTCCGCGACCTGATGAAGTACATCCCCAAAGAGCGGAGCATCTATGACACGAATTTCGATGATCAGATCCTGTCCATGGACTGGAACGAATCCGAGCTGGAAAACGATGATCTGAAGAACTACAAGGCCAAGGCCGAGTACTATGTCCGCCAGCATCAGGATCACATCGCCATCGCCAAGCTGAAAAGGAACATCCCCCTGAACGCTGCGGACATCGCGCAGCTGGAGGAAATCCTCTGGAGCGAGGTGGGCACCCGACAGGATTATGAGGCGGAATACGGCAAGAAGCCGCTGGGGGAATTCATCCGTGAGATTGTCGGTCTGGACATGAATGCCGCCAAGGAGGCCTTTGCCGAGTATCTGGATGAAACCTGCCTTGACAGCCGGCAGATCTACTTTGTGAACCAGATCGTCGAGTTCATCGTCCGCAACGGCATGATGAAGGATCTGTCCGTGCTGCAGGAATCGCCCTTTACCGATCAGGGCAGCATTGTGGATCTGTTTTCGGATCTGTCCGTGTGGATGGGCATCAGGAAGGTGATCGACGCCATCAACGCCAACGCGTCGGTGGCATAAGCACGCGAACCATCGCCGCCATGGCTGCCGCAGCAGCCGTGGTTTTTTTGTGCCGCCGGCGCCCTGCCGGAAGCCCGCCGGCCTCCGCGTCTTCTCTTCCGGCAGGACGAGCGACTTTGCCCATCCGTTTCTTGAAAAGCTTCGGATATTCGTATATAATGTAGGATATTGAATGATGTCTTCCCGGAGGTATGGCATGAACGGGATCAGGGGCCCTGCCTCCATCGGGGAAGCATCCTGCCGCCGGGCGTATCGGCGCGGAGGGTCACTCAATACTGCGCCGGGGGACGGCTCCCGGGTGTATTCCGGGCCATTCCGGAGGTCGCGACAAAGCCGTCTGCGCCGCGCAGGGCGGAGCAGCACAGCATGAGCCGGAGGTGATCATCATGTCCACGCCGAAATGTCGCCTGAATACCATTTACATCTCCGAGCGATTGCAGGAATGTCTGCAGCCCATTTCCCGCTGCGCCCTGACCACGGTGGTGGCGCCGATGGGCTACGGCAAGACGACGGCCGTGAACTGGTATCTGGAGCAGCGCGCCAAAGCGGAAGCGATGAACGTCATCCGCATCAGCGTGTATTCCGGCAACCTGGAAATCTTCTGGAAAAGCGTCCAGCATGCCTTTGTCCGGGCGGGGTACGACTTCCTGCGGGACTACACCTGCCCCACGGACGCCGCCGGCGAAGGTCTCCTGGCAGACGATCTCTGTCATGAGCTGGCGGGAGAAACGGCCTGCTATATCTTCATCGATGATTTTCACCTGCTGACGGACGGCCGCATCGCCGGATTTCTCTGCGCCCTTGCCAATCGGATGCCGGGGAACGTGCATCTGATCGTTGCCAGCCGGGACAGATTTCTGCCCGCCGCGGAAACCGTCCGGCTGGGGGCCAGGGCTTACCAGATCGGCGCGGAGCATCTGCGGCTGAACAGCGCGGAGCTTGCCACCTACGCCCACCGGTGCGGCGCAGGGCTGTCTGACGCGCAGCTGAAAGCCCTGCTCTATGCCAGCGAGGGCTGGTTTTCCGCCGTGTATCTGAGCCTGCGGACGTTCTCCGAGCGTGGCGCGCTGCCCGACCGCAGCTCCGACATCTATGCCACCTTCACCGCCGCCATGATCGACCCGCTGCCTGAGCAGCAGCAGGAATTTCTGGCGGTCATGGGGCTTGCCGATGAGTTCACCGTGGAGATGGCGCGCTTTGTCACGGGTGACGACCACGCCGACCGGCTGCTGGCCGTCCTGACTGAGCAGAACGCGTTTGTCCAGCGGCTGCCGGACGGGGTGACCTTCCGCTTCCACCACATGATGAAGGAATGCGCCGAGCGCAGGTTCCGCC
Source organism: Aristaeellaceae bacterium (assembly GCA_051886675.1). Taxonomy (GTDB): domain Bacteria; phylum Bacillota; class Clostridia; order Christensenellales; family Aristaeellaceae; genus UBA11524. Next base: position 20,348 of record JBJEYH010000153.1, on the reverse strand, counting down.
TGCTGGACAGGGACAAGCAGTCGGCCTATCTGGAGCGCCTCGGGCTGTGGTACGAAAACAGCGGACAGTATCTGCACGCCATTGTCTCCTACCGGCGCAACGGCAATCGCGACGCCCTGCTGCGCGTCATCGAGAAGGACGCGGGCATCCTGCTCGCCTCGCTTGATCCGCAGGCGGTGCTTGCCGATCTGGCGGCGTGCCCCGGCGCCGTGCTGAAGGCGCATCCCCTGGCGATCCTGGTTCTGATGCGCTGCATGTTCAACTGGCGGCTGATCCCCAAAATGCTGGAGATGAAAGCCCTGCTGATGGCCGCCATCCAGGAGCATCCCGAAATGCCCGCCCGGGAGCGCGGCGACCTGCTGGGCGAAAGCGACCTGATCATGAGCTTCCTTTGCTACAACGACATCAGCGCCATGAGCCGTCTGCACCGCAGCGCCAGCGCGCAGATGTCGCGGCCGGCCATCAGCATACACAACCAGGGCGGCTGGACCTTCGGCTCGCCATCCGTCCTGATGATGTTCTACCGCGCGCCGGGCGAGCTGCAGAGCGAGCTTGCCGAGATGGACGAGTGCATGCCCCACTACTACCGGATTACGAACAGCCATGGGCAGGGCGCAGAGAAAATCATGCGGGCGGAAGCGGCCTATATGCAGGGGCGCTTCACGGACGCGCACATCGAGCTGGAGCACGCCTATGCGCAGATCGAGGGAAACGGCCAGGTGAACATGGCGCTGTGCTGCGACTTTCTGGCATGGCGGCTGTCCCTACACACGGACGTGGAGCAGCGCGCATCCTTTGAGGCGCGGCGCGAGGAGCTGCTGCGCCATCACAACGCCGCCTGGATCAATATCTGGACGGCCACCAGCGCCTACTACCACGCGCTGACAGGCGGCCTGGAGCAAATCCCCGCGGTCTTTGCGGGGCATCAGCTGGGTACCATCAATTACCTCGCGCCGGGCAAGCCCATGATGGAAATGATCGAGAATCAGGTGTATCTCGCCCAGGGGGCCTTCACCAAGGTGATAGGGCGCAGCGAGGGTCAGCTGGCCGTGTGCGGGGCCATGCACTATGCGCTGGTCGCGCTGCATATCCGCATACAGACCGCCGCGGCCTACGAGCTGCTGGGCAAGCCCGATACAGCGGCCGAATGGCTGGCCCGGGCGCTGGCCGATGCCGAACCCGACGGCCTCGTGATGCCGTTCGTGGAGAACTACGACCGTCTGCAGCCGATTCTGGCGCGGATCGCCGAAAGCAGCAGCCTGATCCCGACGATCATCCGGCTGGGCGAGGCGGCCCGGGCACGCAAGGCCGCCAATACCCGGCCGGCAGCCTTCGCCCCGCTGACGCAGCGGGAATTCGAGATCGTCTGTCTGATGGCGCAGCGGCTTTCCAACCGCGAGATCGCGGAGAGGCTGTATCTCTCCGAGGGCAGCGTCAAGCAGTACATGAACAGGATCTATTCCAAAATGCAGATTGCCGGCGATACCCGGACGAAAAGAAAGCAGCTGCTGACGCTGCTGCAGGCCGCGCAATCATTAACCTTTGGTTAATAGCCGATGGCGGCTATTCCCCGTACAATAAGGAAGGTCAACCAGACATAGCAATACAACGGGACAGAAAGGAAGGATTGGTATGAAGAAAAAGGTTCTGGCTCTCATCATGGCTTTTGCGTTCGTCGTGGCGGCATCGCTCACGGCCACGGTTCAGCCCGCGCTGGCGCAGGATGCTGCCTTCGTATTGTCCGCCCCCGTGCAGTTCACGGACCTGGTGTCGCTGTACGATGATTTCGCGTGGAATGGCGGCTATTACCATTCGTCCATGTCGGAGGACGGCATGCTGACCATCGTGAACTGCTGCGCGGCCATTGACGCGTCGGCCGACAGCTCCAGCCAGGCATTCCGGGAAGCGTTCACCTCCATGGTGAGCGAATACACGGTTCAGGACTATGCGGACAGCCTGAATCAAAGCCTGACGGACAAATTCGGCTATCCGGTTTACGACGTGACGTTCACCACGGGCGCCAATGAGGATACCTGCCTGTGGCGGATGGTGCTTGTCCAGACGGACACCCATGCCTACGCCTATGCCTTCCGCATGTATGCGGATGGTGCGGATTATCTGGAGCCGGAATTCTGGAACGCGGTGAGCGCCCTTGAGCTGCTGGACAGCGCGGCGGTGGCGGATGATCCCAGCGCCCGCGGCGAGAGCCTGGAGGACGTCATTGTCTTCCTGGACACCTGGTACCAGTATGGCGACCTGAACGCGGAAAGCATCTGCATCAACGGCGACGGCACCTGGGCCTACTACAACGCTGTGGAAGCGGATGGCTCCGGCGGCTATCTCTATGCCGACGGCACCTTCCTGGCCTCCGGCACGACGATGCTGCAGCTGTATTCCACGGACGGCAGCCTCGCGGCGAATGTGAGCCTGGATGAGTACGGCGAGCTGATGCTGACCCCTGTTTCCGAGCTGTTTGCCTCCGTGTACGCGGACGCCGCCTTCATCCGGGCATCGGAATCCATCGCCTATGAGGCGCAGCCTCTCGGGGAATGATACGGCTTCCGTCAGGCGGCGAGCCTGATTCCCGATGAAAGGAGAATGCTTCATGGGCCGTTCATTTCGCAGGGTCAGCTGCTTTGTCCTCCTGACGCTGCTGCTGTCCGTCCTCCCGCTGATCGCGCTGGCGGCTGATTACAGCGCCGAGCTGAGCGCGGTGAACTTTGACATTGCGCTGCAGGAGGATGGCAGCGCGCTGATTACCGAAACAAGGGAAATCGTGTTCACCGGCGATCATGAGTTTACCCGCTACGGGGTGAACAATACGTTCACCGGGCCCCGGGTGTTCACGGACTGGCAGGTCACGCTGGACGGGATGCCTCTGCCGCATCTGCCCGAGCCGGACAATGACAACCGTCCCACGAACACCTTTGCGGTGGAGGACAAGGATGGCGGCACTACCGTCTACATCTACTTCCGCCAGCAGGGCGACGGCAAGCGGGTCTTCCGGATCAGCTACCGTCTGGAAAACGCGGTGAAGCTCTACGACGACGTGGGCGAATTCTCCTGGAACCTGACCGGCGAGACCGCCATTTCCGGCATCGGCATGCTCACCGCCACGGTGACGGCGCCCGAGGGCGTCCCGACGGAGGATTTCCTCATCTGGGCCCACGGGCCGCAGAACGGTTCGTTCGACAAGCAATCTGACGGCTCCGCGCTTCTGCAGGCGGAAAACGTCACGCAGGGGACCATCGTCGATATCCGTGTCACCCTGCCCGCGGACTGCCTCTACGGCGGATGGGTGCAGGAGGGCTCGGCGCTGGAGACCATTCTGGCCGAGGAACAGGAACTGGCCGACCGCGCCAACGCCAAGCGCGAGGAAGAGGCCCGCGAACAGGAGGAAAGGGCGCGTATCCGGGCGGAAAACGAAGCCTATTGGGCGGCCTATTGGGCTGATCGGAACGCCTGGGCGGAAGCGCACCCCATGCAGAACAGCATCATGCTCTTCTGCATGTCCATTGAAGAGTTCATCGACCTGGAAATCGGGGACGATCTGCCGAACATGCTCCTGCTGCTGGGCATCGGCCTCTTCATCCTCGGCGTGTTCTGGGGCAAGATCCGGCGCAATCGTTCAAAGAGCAGGCACACCCCCGAGCAGTCGCCCCAGTATTGCCAGACGCTGCCGGATGACCGGCCAGCTCCGGTTGTCGACCGGCTGCTTCACTTCTACGAGGGTCAGGCCGACGTATCCCGGCAGATTACGTCAACGCTGCTGGAGCTGAGCATGCAGGGGCTGCTCAAGTTCCGGACGGTGGATGACGACGTGGAGCTTGTGCTGAACACGCGGCAGGGCGAGAAGCTGTTCCCGGCCTCCGACGCGGATCACAAGCCGGACTATCAGGAAGCCCTGTGGAACTTCCTGGTGAACGCCGCCGAGGGCAACGGGCAGATCACCATGAGCGCCCTCAAGCAGTACATCCGCGACAATCAGTCGACGGCCGCGTCGTTCCGCGCCGACTACTTCCGCGCCGTGGCGGCGGAATATGACAAAACGGTGCACACGCAGGTGATCAGGCGTCCCCTCTTCGGCGGGAGCAAGATACCGCTGATTCTGTCCCTGATCGCGGGAATCCTCGTGACGCTGATTCACCTGGGCAGCCTGCTGTACAGCGGCATTGAGGTGGAAGCTTCCCTGATCTACGGCGTGATCACCTTTGTGATGACATGGCTGATGTTCTTTGTGTTCAGCCTTGGCAGAAAAATGGGGCACGGCCGCATCGACATTCTGGATCAGGCGTCGGAGAACGACCTGGCCCTGTGGCAGGCCTTCGGGCGGTATCTGGACGACTTCACGAACGTCGCGGATAAAGCGCTCCCGGACATTGCCGTCTGGCAGGAGTACATGGTTTACGCCGTCGCGATGGGCTACGGCTCCAGGGTGGCCGATACGCTGCGCGTGAAGTATCCCGAGGCCTCCGCGGTGGATTCCTTCTCCCGTGATGACGAGCTGTACCGCATGATGCAGGAGATGGAGATGTACCGCCTGATGGAATCCATTGGCCAGGACGTATCCGAAGCCAGATATCCCGTCTCCTCGTCCAGCTCCTCCAGCAGCGACAGCGGGAGCGACAGCTGGAGCGACAGCAGCGGCGGCGGCGGCGGCTTCTCGGATTCCGGCGGCGGCAGCGACAGTGGCAGCAGCGGCGACTTCATCGATTAAGGCCGGCAAAGGTTTGGGTGATCAGCAGGGGCAGAACCCGCGCCGTCGGATCCATGATGGCGGAGCGTTTCTTCGCCCCTGCGGCCGGCGAACGCTGACGGCGATGCTGAATACGCACTGGCCTGATATCCCTGACAGCCCTGTCCGCATACCCTGCTGAATCAGCAGCGGATGCCTGAGTACCCGACGACAATACCAGTAACCCCTCTTTCGAGGGGCCGGCAAGGCGGGAGACGTCTCATCAGCGTCCCCCGCCTTTTTTGCGCGCGCAGGGTCATGATTCATCGTTGCCCGCCCGCTTATGCAGGATATGCATATTCGTCCTGCATCATTTCCTGTGATATCCCGTACAATCTGGTCATTTCTGCATTTTCATTGTTTTTGTATTGCGTTCCCTGGGGAAACGTGCTATGATGTTCCTGCACGGCTGAAATGGCTGTGCAGCATGCAGCTGACAAGGGTGTCGCCATTCCGCGTATTCGGCGGATGTCGACACCTTTTTTTGTGATAAGGAGGCTTCCCCATGATTCAGCTGACCAATGTGCACAAGTCCTTCGGGGACCTGGAAGTGCTCAAGGGCATCAACCTGACCGTGGAAAAGGGTGAGAAGCTGGTTATCATCGGGCCCAGCGGATCGGGCAAAAGCACCATGATCCGCTGCATGAACGGCCTGGAGAGCGTCACCAGCGGCCAGGTGTCCATCGACGGCCACACCATGACCCAGAAGAACCGCGCCGCACTGAACCGGCAGTATTCCTCCATGGTGTTCCAGCAGTTCAACCTCTATCCGCACCTGACCGTGCTGGGCAACCTGACGCTGGCGCCTGTGCGGCTCAAGCACATGAGCAAGGCCGAAGCCACTGAGCTGGCCATGGCCAATCTCCGGCGCGTGGGGCTGGAGAGCAAGGCCCATGCGTATCCCGCCACGCTCAGCGGCGGTCAGCAGCAGCGCATCGCCATCGCGCGGTCGCTGACAATGCGCAACCCTGTCATCTACTTCGACGAGCCCACCTCCGCCCTCGACCCCGAAATGGTGCAGGAGGTGCTGGACATCATGACGGAGCTGGGCCGCGAAGCCATCACCATGGTGGTGGTCACCCATGAGATGGGCTTCGCCCGGGAAGTGGCTGACCGGGTGATCTTCTGCGACGGCGGCCAGATCGTGGAGGAAGGCACGCCGGAGCACTTCTTCACCTGCCCCGAGCACGAGCGTACCCGGGCCTTTCTCTCCAAGATCCTGCACTGATTGCAGGCCGGCCAATCCGCCGGCTTACAATAGATACTCCACACATGATGAAGGAGGACACTGTCATGAAGAAAATCTTCGCTCTGCTGCTTGCCCTGTGCCTGATGCTGACCTGCACCGCCGCCCTGGCGGAGGGAACCTTCCGCGTTGGCGTCAAGCAGGATGTATACGGCTTCGGCTACCTGGATGAAACCACCGGCGAATACACCGGCATGGAGATTGACCTGGGCGCGATGATCGCCGAGGCCCTGGGCTACGACAGCGTGGAATACACCACCGTCACCGCCGCCACCCGCGGCCAGCTGCTGGACAACGGCGAGCTGGACTGCGTGATCGCCACCTTCACCATCAAGCCCGAGCGCAAGGAAAGCTGGGACTTCTCCACCCCCTACTACACCGACGCCGTGACCGTGCTGGTGGAAACCGAATCCGGCATCACGGATCTGGCGGGGCTGGTGGGCAAGACCGTGGGCGTGTCCTCGGGATCCACCTCCGCCAAGGCCCTGGCCACCGCCATGGCTGAAGCCGGTGTGATCGACGCCTTCGACGCCGATGCCTTCGACATCAGCACCTTCAGCGGCGGGGTCAGCTTCAAGCAGTTCGATGATTATCCCGCCATCTCCCTGGCCCTGAGCGCCGGCGACGTGGACGCCTTCTGCGTGGACATGTCCATCCTGGCCAACTACAAGACCGCTGACCGTTCCTTCATCGCGGATTCCTTCGCGCCGCAGGATTACGGCGTGGCCACCCGCAAGGGCAGCGAGCTTTCCGCCCAGGTCGAAGCGCTGATCACCGGCTGGCTCGAGGATGGCACCATTGCCGCGCTGATCGAAAAGTGGGGCCTGTAAGACAATCCGGCAGATTCATCCGTTAGCAGGGCGTACAGGTGGGTACTTGTACGCCCTCCTTCCGGCTTGAGGAAAGTGTGAGATACAGATGGAAACGGTCTTTTCCGCAAAAGCCTGGCAGACGGTCTGGCAGTACAAGGCGACCTTCATCAACGGATTCCTGAACACGCTGCAGATCGCGCTCGTCGGACTGCTGATCGCCCTGGCGATCGGCTTTCTGCTGGGGCTGGCGGCTGTGAGCGGCAAGCCGGTGCTGCGCGGCATTGCCCGGGTTTATGTGGAGTTCTTCCAGAACACGCCGCTGATTCTGCAGGTCTGCTTCCTTTATTACGCCCTCGCCTATTCCGGCGTGCGCATACAGGTGGTCACCATCGGCTTTCTGGGGCTGGGGCTGTATACCGGCGCCTACATGGCCGAGGTGGTCAGGGCCGGCATCACGGCCATCCCCAGGGGCCAGTTCGACGCGGCGGCCTCCCAGGGCTTCGGCTGGCTGGATACCATGCGGCTGATCATCCTCCCGCAGACCATCAAGATCATTCTGCCTCCCATGGTCAACCAGATGGTGGCGCTGATCAAAAATACCTCCTGCCTGTTCATCATCGGCGGCGCCGACCTGATCGCCAGCACCTACAACTTCGTCACCGGCGCGGAAACCGGCGGCGCCTATGGCCCGGCGTATCTGCTGGGCGGGCTGATGTTCTTCTGCATATGCTACCCCCTCTCCCACCTGGCAGGCAGATGGGAGCAGCGGCTGAAGGAGCGCGAGCATGCCCGGATCCCCTCCGACCCTGACGCTTCGCAGCCCCAGGCAAAGGAGGCGACGGTTTGATGGATTCCTTCCTGACGGATCTGCAGGGCAGCTTCAGCATCCTGCGCAACCCGGAGGTGCTTGCGTACCTGCTCAAGGGGCTGGCCTTCACCCTGGGCATCTCGCTGATCACCATTGTGTGCAGCATCGTGCTGGGCGCGGTGCTGGCGCTGCTGCGCAACTACTGCACCCGCGGGCCGCTGCGCATCCTGAAGGCCTTCGCCACCTTCTATATCGAGCTGTTCCGCAATACGCCCCTGATGCTCTGGATCTTCGTCTGCTTCGTCATGTGTCCGGCGCCGGCCTTCCGCGAAGGCTTCGCATCCGCGCTGGGGTTCACCTCCGTGGTGGCGCTCAAGACGCTGTTCAAGGCCATTGTGGCCTTCACGCTGTTCACCACCGCGGTCATGGCCGAGATCATCCGCGGCGGACTGAACTCCGTGCCCGTCGGGCAGTTCGAGTCCGCGTATTCCCAGGGCTTCGGCACGCTGCATACCATGACCCTCATCGTCCTGCCCCAGGCCTTCCGCAATATCGTGCCCACCCTGCTCTCCCAGATGATCACCACCATCAAGGATTCCAGCTACATGGCCAGCCTGGTGACGGTGGAGCTCATGGGCTGCACCAAGCTGATCATCAGCAAGGCCAACAACTACAACGGCACCTGGGTCGATCGCTTCAACCGCGGCACCATTCATGTGACGGATGTGTTCGTCCTCTTCGGGTTCGCGTTTCTGGTGTATTTCGTCATCAACTTCGCCCTGTCCTGTACGGTCCGGTACCTGCGCAGCCGCGGGAAAAAGACGCCCGCCTGATCGCACCGGCAGCAAAAACCCCTCCGCGCCATGCAGCATGCGGAGGGGTTTTGTCTGTATGTGTTACCGTTCCTCGCGGAAGTAGGGCAGACCCAGGGACGCCGGGGGCTGATTTTCCCGCTTGTTGCGGATGCTGGTGACAATCAGCACCAGGATGGTCACCACATAGGGCAGCATCTTCAGCAGAGGCTTGGCCGCCATGGTCACGGTAATGCCCTCGATGTTGGCGATGTAGCTGGAGCAGCTGAACAGGAAGCCGAACACCGTGGAGCCGATGATGGTCATGTGGGGCCGCCACAGGGCGAAGATCACCAGCGCGATGGACAGCCAGCCGAAGGCCTCCAGGCTCAGGTAGGCCTCCTGGGAGGCCATGTAGTCGATGATGCAGTAGAACCCGCCCAGGCCGGAAATGCCGCTGCCGATGCAGGTGGCCAGGTACTTGTAGCGGGAGACGTTGATGCCCACCGCGTCCGCCGTGCCGGGGTTCTCGCCCACGGCCCGCAGGCGCAGGCCAACCTTCGTGCGGTACAGCACCCAGGAGGCCAGGATGGCAATCGCCACCCCCAGGAAGAACAGCACGCCCAGGTACTGCAGCGCGTCCGTGCGGGCGGTGAAGGGCCAGCGGAAGATCTTCTTGGGACCCACCAGGTACACCGTGGGATCCAGCTTGCTCATGATGACCTTCATCAGGCCCACGCCGAAGGTGGTCAGCGCCAGGCCGGTCACGTTCTGGTTGGCCCGGAGGGATACGGTCAGAAAGCTGTAGATCAGACCCATCAGCATGGACATGGCCAGCGCGCCCACCACGCCCAGGATCACCACCAGGAAGGAGGGCAGGTTCCACAGCCCGATGATGTTCAGCACCAGGCAGCCTCCTGCGCCGCCCATGCACATGATGCCCGGAATGCCCAGGTTCAGGTGGCCCGCCTTCTCCGTGATGATCTCGCCCGTGGAGCCGTACATGAACACCGCGCCGAAGGCCAGCGACTCAATCAGAAAATTCAGCCACACGTTCATTTGACGGCCCCCTTCTCCACCGCGCCATGGCGGAACACAATCTTGTAGTTGATGAAGAACTCGCAGCCGATGATGAAGAACAGGATGATGCCCACGATCACGTCCGGCAGGGCGCCGCTGACGTTGAAGTCCTGGGAGATCTGCGCCGCGCCGGAATTCAGGAAGGAGATCAGCGCGGAGGTGACGATCATGACCAGGGGGTTAAAGTTGGCCAGCCAGGACACGATGATGGCCGTGAAGCCCTGGCCGCCCACGGATTCCGTGGTGACGCTCTGGTCGAGGCCCGCGCCGATCAGGAAGCCCGTCAGACCGCAGAGCAGGCCACTGACCACCATGGTGCGGATGATGACCTTCTGCACGTTGATGCCGCTGTACTGGGCGGTGCGCATGCTCTCGCCCACCACGGAGATTTCGTACCCCTGCTTGCTGTAGCGCAGGTAGATGTACAGCGCCACCGTCAGCGCCAGCACGATCAGGATGATCAGCAGGTACTGGTTGCCGAAGGGCAAGGGGGGGAGCTTGCCGTACTTGAGCTTGCCCAGGGTGGATGAGCCGCTGGGCACCCAGATCACCAGGAAGTAGCTGACCACATAGGTGGCTACGTAGTTCATCATCAGGGTAAAGAGGGTCTCGTTGGTGTTCCAGCGGGCCTTGAACAGCGCGGGGATCACCGCCCACACCGCGCCATAGATCAGCGCCGCCAGGAACATGAGGATCAGCAGCTGCCACTCGGGGATCTTGCCGCCGAAGTAGAACGCCATGGTGATGGCGCCCAGCACGCCCATGAGGGTCTGGCCCTCGGCGCCGATGTTCCAGAAGCGCATGCGGAAGGCCGGGGTCACCGCCAGGGAGATGCACTGGAGGATCGCCATGTTCTTGAGGAACTTCCACAGCTTGCGCTCGCTGGTGAAGGAGCCCTTGATGAAGCAGGCGTAGAAGTCGCCGATTTTCCCGGGATTGTCATGCAGCTTGTCGATCAGCAGGAACGCCGTCAGGCCGCACACCACCATGCCCAGCACGATGGCCGCCAGACGGATCAGCATCGCCCGCACAGGGTTCACATCCGTCCGCTTGGTCAGATGGAACAGCGACTCATGCGCCGCGGCTTTCTTCTGTTCGCTCATTGGGCAGCCTCCTTTGCCGGGGTGTTGGTCTTGGTCATCAGAAGACCGATCTGCTCCTTGGTGGCGGTGCGGGCGTCCAGCATGCCGGTGATCGCGCCGGAGTTGATGACCATGATGCGGTCGCACAGGGCCAGCAGCACGTCCAGGTCCTCGCCGACGAAGATCACTGCCACACCGTTCTGCTTCTGCTTGTTGAGCAGGTTGTAGATGGTGTAGGAGGAGTTGATGTCCAGGCCGCGGGCGGGATAGGCGGCCATGAGCACCTTGGGCGCGAAGGCGATCTCGCGGCCCACGAGGATCTTCTGCACATTGCCGCCGGACAGCCTGCGCACCGGGGTGTTCACGCCGGGGGTGACCACCTCCAGCTCCTTGACGACCTCCTCGGCCAGGGCCTTGGGCTTCTTGCGGTCCACGAAGCCCGCGTGACCCTTGCGGTAGCTGCGCAGCATCATGTTGTCGGTGATGCCCATGTTGCCCACCAGGCCCATGCCCAGCCGATCCTCCGGCACGAAGGACAGCCGCACGCCCAGGGAGCGGATTTCCAGCGGGGTCTTGCCGCGCAGGTTCATGATCTCGTCCTCGCGGAAGAGCACGTTCTCCGCGATCACCTGGGCCTTGATCTGCCGGCGGCTCATGCCCTTGAGGCGCATGGGCGCGCCGTTTTTGTCATGGAAGGCGTCCTTGGCCGCCAGCTCCTTCACCTTCCGCATGGACTTGTGGAAGAAGGTGACAGGCCGGTTCTTCTTGGGGTTGGTGAAGATGATCTGCCCGCTGGCGATGGGCTGCAGGCCCGCGATGGCCTCCAGCAGCTCCCTCTGGCCGCTGCCCGCGATGCCCGCGATGCCCAGGATCTCGCCGCTGTTGGCGGTGAAGGACACGTCCTTGAGCACCTGGATGCCCTCGCTGTCGAAGCAGCTGAGGCCCTTGACCTCCAGGCGGGGCTGGACGTTCGCCGGCTCGCTGCGGTCGATGTCCAGGGTGATCTTCTTGCCGACCATCATTTCGGTCAGGCTGCTCTCGGTGGCGTCGCAGGTATCGACGGTGGCGACATGCTCGCCCTTGCGCAGGATGGCCACCCGATCCGACACCGCCAGCACCTCGTGCAGCTTGTGGGTGATGATGATGATCGACTTGCCGTCCTCCTTCATGCGGCGGAGCACGTCGAACAGCCGCTCGATCTCCTGGGGCGTCAGCACGGCGGTGGGCTCGTCCAGGATGAGGATGTCCGCGCCGCGGTAAAGCACCTTGATGATTTCCACCGTCTGCTTTTCGGAGACGGACATATCATAGATCTTCTTCTGGGGATCAATATGAAAACCGTATTTCTCAGCGATCTGGGAAACGCGGGTATTGACGCTCTTCAGGTTGTAGCGGCCCTTCTCGTCCACGCCCAGGACAATGTTTTCCGCCGCGGTAAACAGATCCACCAGCTTGAAGTGCTGATGAATCATGCCGATTTTCAGGTCAAAGGCGTCCTTCGGGGAGCGGATGACCACTTCCTCCCCGTTCTTGTAGATCTTGCCCTCATCCGGGTAGTAGATGCCGGAGATCATGTTCATCAGGGTCGTCTTGCCGCAGCCGTTCTCGCCGAGAATGGCCAGGATTTCCCCCTCATACACATCCAGGTCCACGCTGTGGTTGGCCACAACGCTGCCAAACCGCTTGGTAATGCCGCGCATGCTGAGAGCAACTTGCTTTTCCACGGTATACCCTCCGTCACGATATAGGTGCAGAAACTGCTTGGACTGCCGCCCCGGAGAGCAGCAGTCCAAGCGTAAGGGTGCTTCGTATGGGGTTCGATCAGAACATCATGTTCAGCAGCTCGATGCCGTCGATCTTCACGTCGAAGTAGGGAGCGCTGCGCAGCTCGGACTCATGGAAGTAGCCGTCGGCCACAGCCTCGGTGTCGGGGGTGAAGGCGTCGTCGGTGTCCACGTCAGCCATGTAGGAATCCAGCTTGGCGCCCTCCACGGTGATGAAGTTGTCGGCGGCGGTGTCGAACACCTTCAGGGTGCCGGCGGTCAGCTCAGCCTTGACTTCCTCCAGCTTGGCGGCGGTGCCCTCGGCGGCAGCCTGCTCGTTGATCTCGGTCAGCACGACGGAGCCGGTCTCGATGGTGCCCACCCAGTCGGTGGCGATCTCCTCGCCATTGGCGACCTGGTTCACAATGTACTGGAAGTAGGGAGACCAGTCAATGCGGGAAGCCACGATGAAGGTGTTGGGGCAGGAAGCCACGGTGGAGCCGTTGTAGGAGACGTTGGGCACGTTGGCGTCCTCGCAGGCAGAGGGAGCGCCCATGGAGTCAGCATGCTGGGAGATCAGGTCGCAGTTGGCGGCGATCAGCGCGGTGGCAGCATTCTTCTCCTCGTTGTAGTCATACCAGGAGCCGGTGAACTGCACCTTCATCTCCACGTCGGGGCAGACGGACTTGGCGCCCAGGTAGAAGGAGGTGTAGCCGGAGATAACCTCGGCGTAGGTGAAGGCGCCCACATAGCCCATCAGGGGCTTCTCGCCCTTGAGCTGGCCGTTGGCCTTCAGCTCGTTCAGCTTCAGACCGGCGGCAACGCCCGCCAGGTAGCGGCCCTCATAGATGGCGGCGAAGGCATTGTGGAAGTTGGCCAGGCCCTCGGTGTGGGCCATGGTGCCGGTGGCGTGGCAGAACTGCACGTCGGGGTTCTCGCGGGCAGCCTCCAGCAGGTAGGTCTCATGACCGAAGCTGTCGGCGAAGATGATGTTGCAGCCTTCGTCCACCAGGTCCAGGGCGGCGTCGGTGCACTCCTGGGACTCGGGGATGTTGCGCTTGATGATGACCTGGTCCTCGCTCAGGCCCAGGGCGGCAACAGCGTCGTTCACGCCATTGATGAAGTTGAGGTCGTAGGTGGAGTTCTCGTCGTGCAGCAGGATGATGCCCAGCTTCACGTCGGAAGTCTCAGCGGAGGCGGTGAAGACGCAGACAGACAGGCACAGCGTCAGCGCGAGCAGCAGGGCTACAAGCTTTTTCATGGTGATTTGTCCTCCTCGGTTCAATTGGGAATGTGCGATCGTCGACCTTTCGCGATTCAGTCTCCGGGCTGCAAAACCCGAACATTAAATCCGAAAGACGTTGATATTGTACACAAAACCGCCGGTAAAATCAAGTCTTTTTTTCAGATAATTTCGGAAATGTAAGGTTTTTTTGTCGAACGCGCGATTTTCGCGTCCGGCATGGCCCATGCGGAAAATGCGCGCCCAGATCGGGCAGCATCCGCGGGAGCGCCGCCCTGTCCGCACAAAAAAACCGGCGCGCCATCACGCCGGTTGATTGCCTTACGCCTGCTGCTGCGTCTTTCCGCTGAGCATGGGCCGGGCCACCTTCACGTTGAAGAACTCGATCAGCGGCCCCATGAAGAAGGCCGTGATGATGGTGCCCACGCCCGCGATGGTGGGAATCTGGCTGAAGGTGCCGCCCCCCAGCAAGAAAATGCCCACGCCCGCCAGCACGCACACCAGGTCCGTGCCGATGCGGCAGTACTGGAACGGGGCCAGCTTCCACTTGCCCGCCAGGGCGATGGCCACCGCGTCATAGGTGGATACGCCCAGATCCGCCGTCATGTACAGCGCGGAGCCGAAGCACATCACCACAATGCCCACCGCCAGGCACACCGCCCGCACCAGCATGGAGGGCGCCACCAGCACCGTCTGCAGGAAGGCGTAGGTGAACTCCGTGATGTATCCCAGGAGGAACAGGTTGATGAAGGTGGCAATGCCGATCTTGCTGCGGTCCACCACCAGGCTGAAGGTGAGCAGCAGCAGGTTCACGATCACGTACAGCGTGCCGAAGGAAATGGGAATCAGCTTGTCCAGGCCGCTCATCAGCGACTGGAAGGGATCCACGCCCAGCGCGGCGATCTTGAACACGCCCACGCTCACCGCGCAGATAATCACACCCGACAGCGACATGAGAATCCGTCTCGTCTTCATCAGCTTTCCTCTTTCGCAGCGAAAAATGCGGCCTGCCGGATCACCCGGACATGCCGCATTCATTATAGCATCGCCGTGCCGGAAAGACAAGTCTTTTCCAGCGTCCGCGAAGGTTTCCATGGCGATTTTTCCGCGTCACAGCACAGGCTCGAAGCACAGGCTGACCTGGTTGAACCCGTCCCGGCTGACCCGCATGCGGATGGGATTGGCCTGCGCCCAGGCAGGATCCGTCGCGGCCCTGGCTTCCCAGCGCTCGTAGTAGGCCACCGCCGAGCCGTTGATCTGCTCCTCGGCCTTCTGCCGCGCCGCAGCCGCCTCCTCCAGCGTGTCGTAGCGCCCCAGATGGTACTGCCGCTTCTGGAAGACAATCTTGGCCATGTACTTGTCCCCCGCCCGGTAGACGCCCCGCACGCCCGTGGTGTTGTTGCTGGGGGTCTTGCGGCTCCTCAGGGCGTCGATGCAGGTGCCGTCCACATGGGTCAGGTAATGGCGCAGGGCCTGATCATGCTCCCGCTTGCGGCAGCCGCAGCTGCGCATGTTGCCGCTCATCAGCCCGTTGTAGGAGACGTCCACCTCCCGGCCGCAGATGCACCTGCACCGCCAGATCAGCCCGCCGCTGTTGTCCCGCCTGTCCAGCGGATACATCGCGGTCAGCCGCATGAAGCTCCTGCCCGTGATGTCCGCCCACATGGCGCGCTTCACCGTCTGGCAGCCGCAGCTGGTCTTCTTGCCGGTCACCAGCTGCGTGGAGGTGCACTCCACCAGCCGGCCGCACACGCAGCGGCATCTCCATCGCAGCGCCCGGTCTGTGGGACGCTTTTCGGCCCTGTCAATCACCGTCAGCGCGCCGAAGGTCTCCCCCAGCAGATCGTAGCCGCAGGCCTCCGAGGCATGCAGGCGCGTCATGCACCCGCAGCTGCGGCTGCCGCCGGACAGCAGGCTGCGTTCCAGCACATACCGCTCCGTGCCGCACTGACAGCGGCACAGCCACTTGCGCTCGCCCTTCTCGCTGAGGACGCACTTGCCCTCCACCAGCCATCTGCCGAACACCGCGCCCGGCGCAAGAACCATGGTCTCCCTTTTCTGCATACGTCAACGCTTCTTCTCTGTGTTGATTTCACCGGCGGAAGACGCGATTCCCGCGCGCCCTTCGTCACGGCACTACCTCCGGTTCCAGTATTTTCCCCATGACCACATACCGCGCACCCTCGAAGGTATACGCGCAGGTGGACAGCACCAGCAGCCTGTCCCCGTAGCTGACGGTCACGCCCGTCTCGTAGGGCGTGGAGGATACGGCCTTGCGCACAAAGGCGTCGAATTCCGTCTCGTCTGCGAAGGACACAGGATAGCCAAAGGTGTACCCGTTCACCGTACAGGCCGCGAATACGGCCACGTCATAATCCCCCTCCGGGGTGAACAGCTGAATCACAGAATGCGTCTGATAGTAGCTTTCCTTCTTGTAGTACGAAAGTTGACCAAACATGGCCCCTCCCCGCATGTGATGCCCATGCAGGATGGTCACCGCGTCTGTGAAGTCCGGCGCATTGGCCACGTCCATCATGATCGTGCCGGACTTGTTTTCCGTACCGTCGGCCAGGTGATAGAGGTAGTACTCGTTGTCCTCCCCCTGGGCCACGGGATAATCAATAATGCTGTCCTCCAGGCGGATCCAGCCCACCAGGTCCGGACAGGTCTCCTGCAGGGCCGCGAAGTCCATGACCGACTGCCGCGGCGTGGCGGTGGGCTCCGGCGTGGGCAGGAGCGGCGTCAGCTCCCCGTCCTCCGGGGGAAGCTCCTCCGGCGCGTCCGGGTCGATCGCCTCCGCGGGGGCAGGGGTTGCCGCATCGGTCATGGACGGCGTGGGTGCGGGCGTCACCGTCACCTTCGCCGCGGATGCCAGCGCCGCGTAGAAGTCGCTGCCGGCCTTGCTCTCCAGCAGCTCCGTCGCGCCAAGATACCCCAGCAGACCCGCGCCGCCCAGACTCGCCAGCAGAATCAGCACCAGCAGCGCACGCCGCGCGCCGGTATGCTTATGCTTCATCGTCATCGGGATCAGGCTCTTCCTTGCGGCGCAGGGCGCGGAAGGCCATGCCCGCAATCACCAGCAGCAGCGCGCAGCCCCCGAAATAGTAGGGCCACAGATCATTCACGCCGGTGGCGGTGATATCGCCGGGCTTCTTGGTGGGGGCGGGGGTGGGCACGATGGTCTTGTAGACATTGTGGAACAGCACGGCGCCCAGCTTCTCGTCCTTGCCCTGCTCGCGCAGCGCAACCTCCATGTCGAAGCCGCCGCCCTTGGCGTTGATGATGCTCACCGTCAGCTGATACACCCGGGTATCGTAGGCGCAGTCCGGATCGCTGCCGGGGAGCTGCTCGATGGTGTAGGTGTAGATGCCCAGCTTGGTGAAGGTCATGGCCGGGAAGGTGGCCGTGCTGCCGCCCGCGACCTCCAGGTCATAGGTGCCGCCCACCTGGCCGTCGGGCATGGGATACTTGCTGCCGCCGGCGGTGATGCGGACAATCATGATTTCGGCAGGGTCAGGCAGGGTGCCCTCCTGGGTGATCTGCACGTCCAGGCTGACGGACAGATCATCGGCGGCGAGGGCGCAGCTCCAGGCGGACAGGCAGAGCAGCGCACAGATCAGCGCCGTCAGGATGCGGGTAAAGCGTGGCTTCATGGTTGTTGATCCTCCCTGTTCTCCGGGTGGTAGTCGTCCATAACGGCCAGGACAATGGTTCGCGCGTCGGTGAAGTCGGAGGCGCAGGTGGTCAGCGCGAGCACCTGCAGCTCCTCGCCGCTGTCCATGCGCTGGCGCATCTGCTCGATGACGTCGGGGTGAATATGGAGGCCTTCCTTTTCGGCGAAATCGATCAGCTTCCCGACGCCTTTAGCCCATGTGGATGGGGTGAAAATCCTTTTATCGGAGGAGGTGACCAGCATGCACGCGAAAATCTGCAGGCTGCACACCCGCTCCGGCAGGATGAGCATTCCGGTCTGATTCTCCTGGAAGAAGTCCAGGTCCTTGTACAAATCCAGGTCGCCGAACATGCCGCTGTTCTCCATGTGATGGCCGTAGAGCAGCGAATAAGGATCGGCGAAGGCGGGATCGTTCCGGGAATCCAGGAAGATACTGCCCGCCAGGGCGAAATTCCCGTACACGTCCGTGTTGATGTAGTCCAGGTTGGTGCGTCCCTGCACGACAGGGAAGTCGATGTTGGTGTTGTCCAGGGTGACCCAGGCGCGCACGTCCGGGTTGATGGCGAGCAGCTCGTCAAAGGTGGGGCCGGATTCCTCCGTGCCATCGGTGGTGATTTTGGGTTTGAGGCTCAGCAGCTCCGCCTGCACATTGTCGGCGGCGGCGTAAATCTGGTTGTTGTCCCAGAGGCAGTAGGCGGCGTAAACCCCCGCGGTGAGGAGGGCGAAACCCACGGCGATGCTGATGAGGCCGTTGACCAGCCGCAAGACACCTCGTACCATGGATTTCTGCCCTCCTTCCGCGGGGATCAAGGGTTAGGCCCTGTCAGGCGTCACCGTCCGGCGCCGGGGCCCAGGGATTCAGGGATGCAGGGATTAGTTGTTGTGGGCGCGACGCTTGATGATCATGGCAGCGCCAGCCAGCAGCACGATGCCCAGCAGCAGCACATAGGGCAGGGTGTCGGTGGTGATGCCGGTGTCGATGTCGCTGGCCTTATGGTTGTTAACGGTCGCAGAATCGGTGTCATCAGCCGCGATGGTGTCAGAAACATTCGTCACCTTCTGGAACTCACCAGAACCGACCTTGTAAGTTGCCTCATAGCCCGTAGCCGCATTGGAGCCGTTCGTATCAGCAACGAAATGAGAATCAGATTCCTCAACAATCCAAGTTACGCCAGCAGGAATATTGCTGAGGGTCCATTGTTCATTAGCCGCAACAGTGACAAGAGTCTTACCAACATAACGGTTTGGCCACCATAGTCAGACAGATCAAGCGTTGCGCCGGGCTGAAGCAAATCGTCAGTATTAGTATTGCCATTCACCGCCCAGCCCAGGAAGGTCGCTTCGCCCAGATACTTGCCGCTGTTGTAGAAGTAGGACAGCAGACTGGGTGCAAGTACCGTGTGCGAACCGTTTGCCACCACGGTGTAGGTGCTGCCGCCCTCAATCTGCGGTGTGCCGTACTCAGTATCGGCAGGCGTCTGCGGCAGATTGATGACATAGGTGATCATTGTATCTGTGTTATGAACAGGTGAGAGAACATACGGCTGGGTGATACCTTCGATGGTGAAGGTAACAGTGTCACCGTTTTCCACCTTAGTGACCTGGTCGGAGTTCCCGTAAAGTCCCACATACTGCCAGCTTACATCATCCTGAGTGGAAACTGTCACTTCTGCCGTACCGCCCTTTAGTGTATACGAAACCATGTCATCACTGTAAATGAGCTGATCAGGATCGGTGACAGTGACACTGTAGAAGGTATTGGCTGCAGCAAGGTTTGCTCTGCTCTGTCCGGATGAATTGTATTCTCCTTTCGGAAGATAATACACGTAGCAGGAATCAGCACTTGAATTGATAATAGGACTGTATACGATGTTGTCAACTTTTTGTGAAGCGCGATCAGACCAGAGTGTGGTTGAGGCACCGCTTGTAGCATGCGGGAAAATATATTGTCCTGCAGTCAAGCCTGCAAATCCATACTTTCCATACACACTCTGTAACTGCGCAGATGTCAAGAACCAACTGTTGTTGCTAACTCCATCACCACTCTCTGTCAGCCAGTAAGCAGTCATTGTTTGCGTTGTGCTTTGCCATACATCATCCACGCAGACAAAGAAAGTGATTTCAATCGGTCGTGTATTCGTCAGCGTCTCGTTGCTGTATGCCGTGTAATTCTGCGTCAGCGATGTACCAATCAGCGACTGAAGGTCAACCGTGTAGCCATCATCATCCGTCCAGACATACAGGCTGTAGTCCACGCCGTCCACCACAAAGTCCGAAGCTTTGAGCGTCTCACCTTCGCGGGCCGTGATGGTCAGGGTGAGTACGCCGTTTCCGCCATCAGTCACCTCCACCATCGAGTAGGACGCAATCGCCGTCTCCGTGCTGTTGGGATCCAGCGTCAGCACAATCTGGTAGGAGTAGGTGTAGAGCTCCATATCTTCCGTCACGGCCGTGGACAAGGAAACACGATTACCATCTTCGTCGCGCCACACACAGTCAGAGAAGTGTGTGCCATCATCCCAAGTCGGATCATCGTATGTGTTAAAATACTCCTGCAGTGTCATATTCACCGGCACCAGCAGATCAATCCAATACCTGTCATCTGCATCGCCGCTGTCTGCTTCGCCGTCATCTACAGTAACATCGCTTCCCTCGTCTCCATCCACCGTAATATCGCCAGATTCTGTACCGTCTGTACCATCAGGCCAAACATCGTAGCAATATACCCGATAGGCTTCCTGATAAACCGCAGTAAACGTCATGCCATCCATTAGGGCAGTATCCACCGTGGCAACAATCGTTTTATCGCCATCGGTATATGTCCAGTCCCAAAGATAGTAATTTTCATCTACATTAGGTGTATACTTCGGAAGACTATATATTACTTCAAGTATGTCGCTATCGGAAGAAACAGTGATAGTTTCAATATGTCTCTCGTAACCATCAGATTCGTCATTGTAGTCAAAGTAAACGGTAATATAGCCCGTATCCGTGCTCACATCGTCATTCGACTGCGCTTCTTCATCCTCCGCCAGCGTAGCCACCTGCGAGAACAGCTCACCGCCGTCCTCCAGGCCGGGAATCACCGGCGCGGACAGAACTTCCCCGTCCCCTG
>JBJEYH010000152.1:0-5492 GCA_051886675.1 Aristaeellaceae bacterium | reverse complement strand
GGGCCGCCGTCGATCAGCACCAGATCCGGCAGGTCGCTGAACTTCCCCCCGATGGGCGACAGCCCTGCCGCTTCCCGCTCGGCCTTCTCCCGCAGGCCGTGGGCGAAACGCCGCCCCAGCACCTCGTTCAGGGAGGCGAAGTCGTTGGCGCCCTCCACGGTTCTGATGCGGAAATGCCGGTACTCCTTCTTCGCCGGCACCCCGTCGATGAACACCACCATGCTCGCCACGCTCAGCACGCCCTGGGTGTTGGATATGTCGTACCCCTCGATGCGCCGCGGAGCCTTCGCCAGGCCCAGCGCCTTCCCCAGCGCCGCCGCCGCTCCCGTGGTGCGCTCCTCCAGGATCGCCGCCCGGGCGTTGCGCTTCTCCAGCGCGTCGGCGGCGTTCCGGGCCGCCAGCAGCACCAGATCGTGCTTCTCCCCCCGCCGGGGGGTGGACAGCGTCACCGCGCCGCCCTTCTGCTGCCGCAGCCATTGCTCCAGCTGCTCCTGCGCACCCTCCGGCAGCGCCTGCACCAGCACGTTGCGGGGGATCAGGTTCGCGTCCTCGTAGTACTGCGTCAGGAACGAGGCCAGCACTTCCCCCGGCTCCTCGCTGCCCTCCCGCGGAAGCGGAAAGCTGTCCCCGCCGATCATCCGCCCGCCGCGGACATACACCGTCTGCACCATGGCGTCCAGCCCGTCCTGGGCGATGGCATGGATATCCTGCTCCGCCGCCGCGGTCTGGATGGCGAGCTGCCGCTCCATCAGCCCCTCCACGTCGCGGATCCTGTCCCGCAATACCGCCGCCTGCTCGTACTGCATGCGCGCCGCGGCATCCGCCATGTCCTGCTTCAGCCGCCCGACCACCCGCGCGTAGTCACCCCCCAGAAACGCCAGCACGCCCTCCAGCATCACCCGGTATTCGGCCTCCGTGCATTTCTGCGCGCAGGGCGCCAGACACTTGCCGATCTCGTGGTTCACGCAGGGCCGGCAGGGCGTTTTCAGCGGCAGCGCCTTCCTGCACGTGCGCAGCGGAAACACATCCCGCACCGCGCCGATCACCTGCCGCACCGCCGTCGCACCGATGTAGGGCCCGAAATATTTCGCCCCGTCCTTCTCCATCCGCCGCGCCAGCGTCAGGCGCGGAAACGGTTCCTTCAGATCCACCCGCAGGTAGGGGTAATGCTTGTCATCCTTCAGCAGGATGTTGTAGTAGGGCCTGTGCAGCTTGATCAGGTTGCACTCCAGACACAGCGCCTCCAGATTGCTCTCGCACAGGAGGATGTCGAAGTCCGCGATGTGGCTGATCATCGCCGCCACCTTCGGGGTATGGGCCGTGTCCCGGAAGTAGGAGCGGACGCGGTTCTTCAGGTTGACCGCCTTGCCCACGTAGATGATCGTCCCCTCCGCGTCCTTCATCAGATAGCAGCCGGGGCTTTCGGGCAGCTTGGCGATCTTCAGCGCCAGATTCTCGCCCCAGTCGATCTTCGCCATGGCCGGCACCTTCCTTTCCATCGCGGGCGTCACGCATGATGCGCCACGCCCTGGTAGTATCGCCCGAAATCCGCCAGCGCGTCGATGATCGTCCCTTCCGCGTCCTTCATCAGATAGCAGCCGGGGCTTTCGGGCAGCTTGGCGATCTTCAGCGCCAGATTCTCGCCCCAGTCGATCTTCGCCATGGCCGGCACCTTCCTTTCCATCGCGGGCGTCACGCATGATGCGCCACGCCCTGGTAGTATCGCCCGAAATCCGCCAGCGCGTCGATGATGGGCAGCAGCTCCCGGCCCAGCGCCGTCAGCCCGTACTCCACCCGCGGCGGCAGCTCCCGATAATCCTGCCGGTAGACAAGCCCGTCCTCCATCATCTGGCGGAGGCTGTCGGTCAGCACCTTCTGCGAGATGCCCTCCAGATCCCGCTGCAGCTCGTTGAACCGCCAGGGCCGCGCCTTCAGGTTGCGCAGGATCAGCAGCTTCCACTTCCCGCCGATCAGCGCCACCGCCGTGGCCACCGGACAGGCAGGCAGTTCAGCCTTCGTCTTCATGACGGATCACCTCCGCCATCATGATAGCACATTCCATTTTGAATGTACAGGCACAAAAAGGTGCGTACCTGCCGCGAGCGCGCCGGAGGCTGTACGCGCCCGTCAGGCAGGAAGGCCTGCCGGAATCAGTCGGGAGGGATGCACCATGCGCAACGCTGCGACGCCCGGCGTCGGCCCCGGAGGCCGCGCGGGGCTGCCAGCATCAACCGTCTGGCCGCGGGGACGGGCGCAGCGGGGAGATCTGCGGCATCCTGCGTGGGAAGGGCCGCGCCGTGACCGGCGGGGCGGACGCGCCGCTGGCGGCGGGAGACTGGCTGCGGCTGGCGCCGGCGGCGAAGCGGCAGCTGTTCGCCGGAGAGCAGGAAGGCATCAGCTATGTATGCATCCAGGTGCGGGAGGGCTCGCTGGAGGGCTTCACGGCGGAGGACGCGGTGCTGGGGTGACGCGGTAATCGCCCTGCGCGCCTGAAACAAAACAAATCATCCGAACCGGCTGCCGCTGCCCGGCTGCGACGGCATCGGGACGCTCCCGGAAAACCTGGGCCACGCGGCCGGGAAGATGAAGCAGGACAGCGCGCAGTGGATGCAGGCGTTCATCGACCAGGCAAAGGCATAAAAAAAGACCCCGGGCAGTCGCCGGGGCTTTTGCGTGTCAGCGGGGAAGCCTGCGTCCGCGCGGGGAGAAGGGTCTGCATGCCGCCGCAGGGGTCAGGCGGCATTTCCGGGCACGGAAAAAGCCCTGAAACGCCTGCGCTTCAGGGCCTGACGACAGCGTGCCGGAGGCGGGACTCGAACCCGCACGGGGAGTGCCCGCTTGATTTTGAGTCAAGTGCGTCTGCCATTCCGCCACTCCGGCAACAGGCTGATTATAGCATAGTCGGGGCGCATTTGCAAGGGTCAGGCGGAAAATGCCCGCGTCACCGGGGGAGCTGGGCGCGGATCCATGCGGCGATGGCGTCGGCATCCACCCCCGCGGGATCGGTCGCGTCCACCACCAGACGCGGCCCGTTGGCGATGAAGCGATCCATGCCCCGCCGCGCAATGCCGTCCACATACCCTTCGAAGGTCAGCGCCGAGGCGGGATGCGGCGGGGCGTCCCCGGCCTCGGGGTAGCGGTCGTTGACCACGTGGCCCCGGTGACGCTCCGGGCTCATGTCCCGGGCGGCAAAGCGCCGGTACAGCGCCTGCGGATCCCCGGTCAGCAGGATGGTCAGGGCCGTGCAGGCGTTTTCCTCCAGCAGGGCCATCAGCGCCGGACGCGTGGCATCCTCAAAGTTGTTCTCCAGGATGAAGGGCCGGCCCAGGCGCATCAGCTCCCCGGCGCAGTCCCAGAGAATGGCCGCGGCGGCATCGCCCAGGCGAACCTTTTCCGCCCGGCTGGCAAAGCCCAGCGTGTCGAACAGCCGCTCCTTGATGCGGTCCTTGGCGAACACCGGCAGTGCCAGGCGCGCCGACAGCGCCCGGGCCAGGGTGGTCTTGCCCGAGGCGGGCGGCCCCGCCACCAGGATGCAGTACGTCATGCAGGAGGCCTCCTTCCGGCTCCGCGGAGGATTTTTCCGCATGATACCACAGACGCCGCAAAGTGTCAAAAAATATCTTCGCGCCGGGCCTTGACGCGGCCCGTCATGTGTGATACGATTCCCTATGCGAAAAGTAAATACCCTTATCACGAGTGGCAGAGGGACGGGCCCGATGAAGCCACGGCAACCGGCCTCCATCAGGGGGGACAAGGTGCCAATTCCCACAGCGCGGCACACACCCTGCCAGGGGCAGCGCTGACAGATAAGGACAATCCCTGACGATTGATCCCCGCCTGTGTCCGTGTGCAGACCAGGCGGGGTTACTTTTTCCAGGCGGAAGTTTTCCCTCGACCGAAAGGAGCGGCTCCATGCGTAAACTCTTCACCTCCGAATCCGTCACC
The DNA here is from genome assembly GCA_051886675.1 of Aristaeellaceae bacterium. Lineage (GTDB taxonomy): Bacteria > Bacillota > Clostridia > Christensenellales > Aristaeellaceae > UBA11524. Next base: position 1,547 of record JBJEYH010000152.1, on the reverse strand, counting down.
GAAGGCCATCCCGACAAGCTGTGCGATCAGGTGTCCGACGCGGTGCTGGACGCCATTCTCGCCCAGGATCCCATGGCCCGCGTGGCCTGCGAAACCTGCGCCACCACCGGCATGGTGATGGTCATGGGCGAGATCACCACCGCCGCGAAGGTGGATATCGCCGCCATCGCCCGGGACGTGGTGCTGGATATCGGCTACAACTCCTCCGACATGTGCTTCGACGGCAATTCCTGCAACGTGCTCACGGCGGTGCACGCCCAGAGCCCGGACATCGCCATGGGCGTGGACGCCGCCCTGGAAACCCGCGCGGAGGACGGCAATGACACCGGCGCCGGGGATCAGGGCATGATGTTCGGCTTTGCCTGCGACGAAACCCCTGAGCTGATGCCCATGCCCATCGCCCTGGCGCACCGCCTGACCCGCCGCCTGACCCAGGTGCGCAAGGACGGCACCCTGCCCTGGCTGCGCCCCGACGGCAAAAGCCAGGTGACCGTGGCCTACGAGGACGGCCGGCCCGTGGCCGTGGATGCGGTGGTGATCTCCACCCAGCACGCGCCGGAGGTCAGCCAGGAGGAAATCCGCGCGGCCATCCTCGAGCAGGTGATCCGCCCGGTGATCCCCGCCGAACTGCTCACCGCCCAGACCAAGTACTACATCAACCCCACCGGCCGGTTCGTGCTGGGCGGCCCCGCGGGCGACTGCGGCCTGACCGGCCGGAAGATCATCGTGGATACCTACGGCGGCTATGCGCCCCATGGCGGCGGCGCCTTCTCCGGCAAGGATCCCACGAAGGTCGACCGTTCCGCCGCCTACGCCGCCCGCCACGTGGCCAAGAACGTGGTCGCCGCCGGCCTGGCCCGCCAGTGCCAGATCCAGCTGGCCTATGCCATCGGCGTGGCGAACCCCGTCAGCCTGCTCATCGATACCAGGGGTACCGGCGTCGTGCCCGATGACCTCCTGGCCGATGCCGTGCGCAAGCTGTTCGACCTGCGCCCCGCCGCCATCATCAGCCGCCTGAACCTCCGCCGCCCCATCTACCGCGCCTCCTGCAACTACGGTCACTTCGGCAAGGCCGGCCTCCCCTGGGAGGAACTCGACTACGTGGACGCGCTGAGGAACGAAGTGCTGGGCGCGTGAGCAGGGGGCGCTGCCCCCTGCACCCCTGCCAGAGGGGTTTCACCCCTCTGGACTCCCATTCTCGCGAATGGGGTAAGGGCCTTCGGTCATGCTGAACACGCGTGGGAGTGTCGTGCGGATGCGCGGTGCACGGCGCGCGACAGGCGCGCCGCGCTTGCGGGGGTCACGGCGCACAAAGGGTGCGCCGCGACGCGGTCGTGGAGGCCCAAGGGGGCGCTGCCCCCCTGGACCCCCCAACTTGGGGCTGCCTGCCCCAAACCCCGGGGCGCGGGCCCGTACCCGCACCCAACACGCGGCGGGCAGTGCCCACACCCGGCACGCGATTGAGTTGTGCGCCTTCGGTCGCACTTGCGCGCGCGTGGGAGTGTCGTGCGGATGCGCGGTGCGCGGCGCGCGACAGGCGCGCCGCG
>JBJEYH010000151.1:1491-24570 GCA_051886675.1 Aristaeellaceae bacterium | reverse complement strand
AATACGTCCGCCGCAGCGGCCTGGAGCAGCTCAGCGACGAAGCGCAGCTGTCCGCGCTGGTGACGCAGGCGCTGGCGGAGCATGCGGATCTGGTGGCAGGCTACCGCAGCGGCAAGCCTCAGCTGAAGAAGGCGCTGATGGGCGCGGCCATGGGTCTGAGCGGCGGCCGGGCGAACCCGGTGATGCTGCAGCGGCTGATGGACGAGGCGCTGGACAAGTGAATGTTGACCGGCTGGCCGATGGGCTGGCCGGTTTTTCTGTGCGGGGATGGAACAGGTGCAACGGGGGAAGGTGGCCGGGCGCGGCGAGGTCGGATGAGGCTGCTCCCCTTGGGGTGGGTGGGTGCGGTGAGGTCGGACGAGGTTGCTTCCTTGGGGAAGGAGGGCGGGTGCGGCGAGGTCGGATGAGGCTGCTCCCCTTGGGGAGGGTGGGTGCGGTGAGGTCGGATGAGGCTGCTCCCTTGGGGAAGGTGGGCGGGTGCAGCGAGGTCGGATGAGGTCGCTTCCTTGGAAAGTCCGGAACCTGCCGTTTCCCTCGCGGGCGGACTTCGTCGCCTGCTCGGAAATTCTGGCTTCTTTCGTTCCCTTTTTTCTTTTCCTTTATGTTGCGCCTGGGCTGCCGCCCAAACCTGCGCAGGGGCTAACGCCGCCCCTGCACCCGCGCAAGGGGTTTCACCCCTTGACCCGTTTCCGCTGGCGCGTTCCCTTGTTTCGGGGTTCAAAATGTGATATGCTTGCCATCAAGGGGGGATTGCCATGGTTGACCGTCTGCCCGGCGCGCTGCTGCGCATGGAGCGAAAGCGGCAGGGCCTGATGCTCAAGCAGGTATGCCAGGGGGTATGCGTCACGTCCTACCTGAGCAAGATCGAGCACGGTGACGCCCAGCCCGACCCGGCGATGCTGGGTGCGCTCTTCGCCCGGCTGGGGGTGACCTACACGGCGGAGGAGGAGACGCTGGCTCCGCTGCGGGGGCTGCTGGATGCCTGGCATGACCAGCGGCTCTACGGTCTGGACGCCCGGGATACCTTTCGCCGGCTGATGGCGCAGGATGTGCTGCTGACCTACAGCCCCCTGTGCGCGGACTGGCTGATCGTCCGGGCTTTGACGGGGGAGGACGTCTTCGCCCAGCTGGACGGGCTGGCACCCTGTCTGACGCCCCGGCAGAGGGCGTACCGGGACCTGGCCTGGGCGGACAGCCACATGAACGATCCGGCCAGCCTGTCCATGGCGCAGGAGGCTGCGGCGGTGCTGGGGGACAGCCTGTCGCTGCTGGAAACCTGCGTGATCGCCATGCAGCAGGGGGATTATGCCTTCATCCACCGCATGGAGAGCCGCGTGGCGGGTCTGGCGCTGGAGGAGGGCAACACCTTTGTGCTGGCGGCGAACTGCCAGTGCAACGGCAGCGCCTACGCGTGTCTCAACCAGGAGGGCATGATGCTCACCTGCTACCGGCGGGCGCTGAACCTGCTGCGCAACACCGCCTGGACGGATCAGCGGCGGGAAATCTACTATAATATAGGCGCGACGCTGGTGAGTCTGCGCAAGTATGAGGAGGGGCTGCGGTATCTGGCCATGGCAGAGGACGCGGGCTCGACGGATCTGCTGGCCATCCGGCACAAGCAGGCGCTGGCGTACATCCGCATGGGCCGGATGGCGGAGGCGCAGCCCGTCCTGCGGGACATGAAGGCGTTGCTGGACGCCATGACGGATGCATCCGAGGGCAGCCGTCTGTGGTACGAGGAGGCCGTGATGGAGTGTCAGCCGGGGTTCCTGGAGGATCCGGCGTACCTGGCGCTGCTGGAGCGGCTGCTGGCATCCCTGGAAAAGGAGGCGCATTTCGGCTATATCTACTTCTACCGGGATGTGATGGCGGAGGCCTGCGCCTGCCAGCGGCAGTACAAGCGGGCGCTGGCCTTCGAGCAGAAGATTTCCCGCAGAGTGCGTCAGGAGGACGCTTAAGCGCAGTATGAAGCACGATATTTTCCCACAAAGGAGGGTCTTTACAGCATTGAGGGAATCATGTATCCTTCTGATGAAGAAAGCGACGGAAGGGACGGATCCCCTGTGAAGAAAAACCGTCTGTGGTCCCGGGATTTCACCTGTATCACCATCACGGCGATTCTCTCCGCCATCGGCGGGGAGGCGCTGAACCTGCCCATCAGCCTGCTGGTGTTCGACGAGACGGGCTCCACCCTGGCGTCCGCGCTGATCATGGTGTGCAGCATGCTGCCGGATGTGGTGCTGCCCATCTTCGTGGCCCCGCTGATCGACCGCAGCAGCAAGAAGCCCTGGGTGGTTTCGCTGGACCTGCTGCTGGGCGTGGTGCTGGCGGCGATGGGCTGGTGGATCCACGGCCATGCGTTCAGCTTCCCGCTGTACCTGCTGTTCACCCTGGCGGTGGGCACGATATCCGTGTTCTACCGCCTGGCCTACGAGGCCTGGTACCCCGACCTGATCCCCAGGGGCGCGGAGCAGAAGGGCTATGCAGTGTCCTCCACGGTGTACCCGGTGATCGCCATGACCATGGCTCCCGTGGCGGCGCTGATGTATGAGAAGGTGTCCATGAGCGTGATCTTCTGGGTGGCGTCGGCGCTGGTGCTGCTGTCGGTGGCGGCGGAGATGGCCATCCGCGAGCGCGGCGCGGCCCGGACGGAAAGCTACAGCCTCCGCCAGTACCGGGAGGATCTGCTGGGCGGCTTCCGCTACCTGCGCAGGGAGAAGGGCGTGCGCAACATCTACTGCTACATGGCCGTGACCAACGGCGCCTCCAGCGGCACGTCGGTGCTGATGCAGGCCTTCTTCCAGACGGCGCCGTGGCTGGGCGCGGCCCTTTACGGCGTCACCACCAGCGCGGAGATGCTGGGACGCTCCCTGGGCGGCATGATCCAGTACAGGGTGCAGCTTCCCGTGAAGAAGCGCTTCGCCTTCACCAAGTTTGTCTACGGGTTCTACACGGCCATGGAGGCCATCGTCCTGCTGCTGCCCTATCCGCTGATCCTGCTCAACCGCTTCCTCTGCGGCGCGCTGGGCGTCACCAGCGCCACCATCCGCGAGAGCGCGGTGCAGTGCTATCTTCAGCCGGACATGCGCGCCCGGGTCAATGCCCTGTTCAGCGTGATCATCTCCCTGGGGTGCATCCTGTGCCAGCTGGGAGCCGGCGCGCTGGGTCAGGTGATGGACTACCGGCTGGCGGTGCTGATCCTGTGCGCGATCAATACGGCGGGGATCCTGTGGTTCATCGTTCGCCCCGGGAAGGACAACCGCCCCGTCTATGAGGCCACCCGGGCGGCGGATGGCTGAAAACCGACCAAAGTCTGTTTATGCGGCATTCAGGTGACGCAGCGGAGCCAAAGAACCGGAGCCGGCTTACATGGCCGACTCCGGTCTGCTTTTGGTGCAAAGCGCATCAGTTCCGGCTGCTCTGCCCACCCGGCTGTGCCGCCTCCGCATGTCTGGCATACGGCGTGCCGGGGGGGGTGCGCAGGTGGATATCCCGGAGGGCGTGACGGACGGCCTGTGAAGCGGAGTTCGCCGGGAGCCTGACCGCCTTCCGATCCACGCAAAAAAACGATGGTGTGCTTCCCCGGTCAGGGCCAGCCGCTGCAAACGCTGCCTGACGCATGGAGAAACACACCATCGGATTCCTTATGTCTGCGTACGCTGCTGGGCCAGCTGCTGACGCATCTCGCTGGGGCTGACGCCGAAGTTTTTCTTGAAGGCACGGCGCAGGGTGGTGGGGTTGGTGTAGCCCAGATCCATGTAGAGGGTGGAGAGGTTGCAGTCCTTGTCGGCCAGGCGGCGCAGGGCCTCGTTCATGCGCAGCTTCTCCAGGTAGACGGAGAAATTCTGCCCCGTGCGGTCCTTGAACAGGTGGCTCAGGTAGCTCTCGGAGATGTTGAAGCGGTCGCTGAGCTTGCTCAGGCACAGGCTGGGGTCGGAGAAATTCTCCTGCAGGTACCGTACGATCTCCGGAATCGGGTCGGAGGGCACCTCGGTGCGGGTGAAGAAGGCGCACAGCGACGCGGCGCAGCTTTCCAGGGTGGGGAAGGTCGGGGCGGCGTAGAGCCGTTCATCCAGCTGCTCCAGGGCGTCCCGCGCCTGGTCGGACTGGGGCGGCGGCACCTGGAAGCGGGCCTTGAGCAGGGTGTTCTTCAGGTCGGAGAGCAGCAGGCTCAGCAGCGGCACCGCCAGGCTGCGCTCCTGCACGTTTTCGCGGTAGATCAGCGAGAACATTTCCGTGACCTGCTGCTGGTTGCCGGTGGTGATGAAGTGCAGCAGCTTGGCGGATATCTCAATGGGATAGTACCAGCTGTCCGCGTCCTTGCGGATGTATTCGTAGGGCAGGAAGATGTGGTGCTTGGCGGTGTAGCGGGCGGCGGTGCGGGCCTGCTCGTAGCTTTCCCAGAGCTGCTGGGGCTGGGTGCAGCCGGTGCCCACCCCCGCGTAGAACCACAGGTTGTGATGGGCGGCCAGATCGTCGTGCATCTCCACCACCCGGGACTGCAGGTCCATCAGCGGATCCGGGCCGTCCAGGTCGTAGGCCATGAGCACCACAAAGCTGCGGTCCAGCGTGGTGTAGTAGTACATAGGGTGCTGATTGGCCAGATATTCCTCCAGATGCTCGGCCAGAGCGTCGTACTCGTTCATGGAATCCTCGGAGGCGCTGTCCTGCCGGTGCGCGATGCAGAACAGCACGTAGTAGCGGTATTCCCCGTCCAGGTTCAGGTAGCGCATCATGTAGGAGAATTCCTCCGCGGAGGACAGGTGGCCCGAAAGAAGCGTGCGCACATAGGAGGCCTGCAGGGCGGGCCGCTGGGCGTCGATCTGCCGCTGGAGGACGGCATTGTCATCCCGGGCCTGGGTCAGCTCGGTGTTCAGCTGATGGATGGGCCGCAGAGTGCGCCGCGCCAGCAGCACCACCACCGTTACCCCCGCCAGGAGCGAGAGCACCAGCAGCGCGATCGCCAGGGCGGTGAAATCGCCCACAGCCTCGTCGCACAGCCGGTGGGGGAGGGCGATGACGTAGGACCAGCCGGCGGCGTCGTAGCGGCGGATGAAGCGGTAATCCCCCAGGTCAGCCATGCCGCGCTCGTTGAACACGGGGGACGCGTCGGAAAGCGTATCGCCCAGATGCAGCAGAGGCGTACCGTCGGCGGCGGAAATGGTGACGGAAGCGCCCTCCATGCCCTCGTGCAGGAACATGTCGCGCAGGGCGGGCATATCCAGCTCGAACCAGATGACGGCCCTGTCAGGGGGCTGCAGGCGGGTTTCCAGCCGCTGGACAAAGAAGATGGAATCCGGCGTGCCGGTGCAGGCGGAGGCGTCCACAAACATGCCGCTGACGGGCGCGGAGGCGAGCATCAGCAGCCATTCGTCGTAGCGGCTGACCTGAAAGTTGCGGTAGGCGCGGTAATACTGCTCCATCTCGCTGAAGTGGCTGGAGGCAATGACGTAGCCGCTCCTCTCCAGGTAGATATGGCTGCTGGTGACGGGCATGTTCAGCAGGCCGAAGCTGCGCGTGGACAGCTCCCGCATGATTTCCGCGGCCGTGGACACCAGCTCCGACATGTCCGAGCGGTCCATGTGGGACAGCCGCACGAAGGTGGAATCCGTCATCAGCTGGAAGGTATAGGTATTCATGGCCGCGACATAGCTGTGCATGGTGGCCGCGTCGGTCTCCAGATGGGCGGCCTGCTGGCTCCAGTAGGCTTCGCGGCTGGCGTGGGTGGAGGAAAAGAAGATGGCCATGATCAGAATCAGGCAGATCAGCAGGAAAGCCGCGTAGGACAGGGCGATATATACGGATGTGGACAGGGCGGACTGCGGCGTCTCCTCCTGGCGACGGCGCTTGAATGCGGTCACGGTCATCACACCTTCTGTAGCATGATTTCAGAAAAATGCGGAGCACATCGCTCCTCCGGGCACGTGCGCGGGAAATGATGCGTGAAAAAAAACTGACGAATGCGTGCAATCTGATTATAGTCAAAAGGGGACGATTTTTCAAGACTTTGACCCGTTCAGCGTACAAATTTTGCGCTCTTGAATCGCAAAAAATGTACCATCGCCAAAATTTGTCGCTTGCGAACACTGTTGCCGTATGGTAAAGTTTGAACCATGAAGTGAACGTGTGTATGTGCTGTTTGCACAAAGCACGCGCACAATCCATTCTGAAAGGAAGGAACCTATCTATGAAGAAGCTGGCTGCCCTGGTTCTGGCGGTCGCGATGATCATGTCCATCATGATGATCCCCGCCAGCGCTGAAGTCACCAAGCCCCAGAAGATTACCATCTTCATCGACGGCACCGTGGTCACCCAGCCCAACGGCCAGGCCGAGTTCAAGGCCCGCTGGGAAGAGCTGAGCGGCATCGAGCTGGAAATCATCCAGCCCGACCATGACGCCTACTACGACGTGCTGCAGCAGCAGATCGCCTCCGGCGACTGGCCCGACGTGATGATCCTGTCCTCCACCTACTATGCCGCCTACGCCAAGGAAGGCGTGCTGTGGGACATGACCGACGCCTGGGAAGCTTCCGCCACCAAGAATTCCGGCCGCCTCAAGAACGAGTCCGTGATTGAGGGCCTGAAGATCGACGGCCGTCTGTACGGCTTTGCTGACGCCATCGGCGGCGGCTGCGTCACCTACATCAAGAAGGCCTGGCTGGACGCCGTGGGCATGGAAGCTCCCACCACCTGGGAAGAGTACTGCGCCCTGTGCGACGCCTTTGTCAACGGCGACCCCAACAAGAGCGGCAAGGCTGACACCTACGCCGTGACCGCCGCGGGCTTCATCGGCACCGAGGCTCCCTACATCAACTACCTGCCTGAGTTCTATCAGGACGCCTATCCCTCCTTCTATCAGAATGAGGAAGGCAAGTGGGTTGACGGCTTCACCGAGCCCGCCATGAAGGCCGCTCTGGAGCGCCTGAACGAGGGCTACACCAAGGGCTGGATCGATCCCACCACCCTGACCAACGGCACCAAGGACTGCCGCAACAAGTTCTATGACGATACCACCGGTATCTTCACCTACTGGGCGGGCACCTGGGCCACCAACCTGAAGGTCAACCTGGAGAACAACAACCGCGATTCCGAGCTGGTTGCCATCGCTCCGCTGGAAGGCGCTCCCGGCTACTTCGACCGTACGCCTCCCGTGTGGTCCATCTCCGCGACCTGCGAGAATCCTGAGGGCGTGTTCACCTACTTCATCGACACCATCCTGGATGGCGGCGACATGCAGTTCCTGTGGACCTACGGCGTGGAAGGCGTGCACTGGAGCCGCGCTGCCGAGACCGTCCTGGACGTGGAATATGCTGAAGGCCAGTTCCACTTCCTGGAGAACAGGGAGACTCCCGGCACCACCTACACCAAGAACCACACCGATCCCGTTAGCTCCCTGGCCGTGTTCGCTGAGGGCTACGCCGATCCCAAGGACGAGATTGTGCAGCCTGAGAACATCGAGTCCTCCAACCTGTTCTCTGCCAACAGCCGCGCTGCGTGGCTGGTGCCCTCCACTGACGTGATGACCACCTACAACGGCGACCTGACCACCCTGAAGAACAGCCTGATCGCCAAGGTGGCCATGGGCGAGATGACCTATGACGACGCCATGGCCGAGTTCGCCAAGCAGGGCCAGGCCTGGTCCGACGCCATCGTTGAGAGCCTGAACGCCCAGTAAACCCCGGTGCGCTGCCTGCAATGACTGCAGCACATTGTGGATGAAAAAAACCATTTGGGGCAGGGACGTCACACTGGCGTCCCTGCCCTCCAGCCCGTTATTCCATCATCAATAAAGGAGGTCATTGCATGGACAGCGCTGTCAAGTACAAGCCCGCCAAGAAGCCCCTCCTTCCGCGGATCAAGAAGTATGCAGGCTTCTACGTGCTGTTTCTTCCTGTGCTTGTGTTCCTGATCGTCTTCCATTACCTGCCGATGTTCGGCATCTACTTCTCCTTCACCAAGTACAACATCATCAAGCCCCCCGTCTGGGTGGGCCTGGCCAACTTCGAGCGCCTGTTCTCCATGCCCAACTTCTGGACGGCGTTCGCCAACACCATCGAGCTGAGCGTGGTCAAGCTGCTGCTCACCACGGGCTTCTCGGTGATTCTGTCCCTGCTGCTCAACGAAATGATCAGCGTCCCCGGCAAGAAGCTGGCGCAGACCATCATCTACCTGCCCCACTTCATGTCCTGGGTTGTGACGGCCTCCGTGTTCCAGCTGATTCTGTCCCCCACCACGGCTGGTCTGGTCAACTCCGTGCTGATCAACCTGGGCATCATCGACAAGGGCATTTACTTCCTGGGCAGCTCCTCCACCTGGACGGGCTCCTACTACCTGATCAACGTCTGGCATGACACCGGCTGGGGCACCATCATCTTCATGGCCACGCTGACCGGCATCGACCCGGGCATCTACGAGGCCGCCTCCATCGACGGCGCCGGCCGCTGGAAGAAGATGTGGTACATCACCCTGCCCTCCCTGGCCAACACCATCATCACCGTTCTGATCCTGAACCTGGCCAAGATCATGAACCTGTTCGAGAGCGTGTTCGTTCTGCAGAACGACGCCGTTATGGACGTGTCCCAGGTTCTGCAGACTTACGTTTACTACCAGACCTTCAACAGCGGCGGCATCCCGGACTACGGCTACACCACGGCCATCGGTCTGTTCCGCTCCCTGGTCGGCATGGCGCTGATGCTCATCTGCAACTATGCCAGCAAGAAGGTCCGCGGCCGCGGCATCGTGTAAGAAAGGAGGGTGTGACAAGATGGAAGCTACGAAAACCAATGCGAACGTTAAGCGTCCCCGCAAGCCTTTGAACATCTTCCCCTATGTGAACGGCGTCCTGTTCGTCATCATCTGCCTCATCATCCTCGTGCCGATCTGGAAGGTGCTGGTTGACTCCTTCGACCTGACCACCGGCTATGGTATGAAGCTGTGGCCCGACAACTTCGGTCTGGACGGCTACATCACCGTGATGACCAACCCCTCGCTGGTGACCCCCCTGCGCAACAGCGTGATCACCACCCTGAGCGGCACCCTGCTGGGCCTGCTGCTGTCCACCCTGGGCGCGTATGTGCTGATTCAGTTTGACATGCCGGGCCGCGGACTGTTCGCGGGCATCCTGCTGTTCACCATGATCTTCAGCGGCGGCATGATCCCCAGCTACATCGTCATGCGCAACCTGCACCTGACCAACACCCTGTGGGTGGTCATCCTGATGCCGGCCATCAACGTGTACAACCTGGTGCTGATGCGCAACTTCTTCGAAGGCATCCCCACCTCGCTGTTCGAGTCCGCGACGCTGGACGGCTGCACCCCCATGCAGACCTTCTACAAGATCGTGCTGCCCCTGTCCAAGGCTGCGCTGGCCTCCATCGGCCTGATGTTCGCCGTGGCGTACTGGAACGACTACACCAACTACAAGCTGTACATCACCAAGGACAACCTGTACAACTTCCAGATGAAGCTGCGTTCCATGATGATGGGCTCCAACCTGCCCACCGCCGTCGGCTCCGCCACGGAGAACACCGTGCAGAACGCCGCCGTTATCGTGGCCATCCTGCCCTTCATGATTCTGTATCCTTTCCTGCAGAAGTACTTCGTCAAGGGCATCAACATCGGCGCCGTGAAGGAGTAATCCCTTTCAACCCGCTGAATGCAAAAAGGCCGGAGGAATTGTATTCCTCCGGTTTTTTGCTGGCTTTCCGCTGCATGTACTGCAATATGGTGGGATTATTTCCGAATAAGAACAAATGCACCTTTACAAAACCGTGAAAACTTGGTACACTGTAGGTATTCCAGGGAGGATCTCCGGTCTACCATTCATTAAAGGAGGTTCATATCAATGAAGAAGCTGGTTGCTTTGTTCCTGGCCTTGGTGCTGTGCCTGTCCTGCGTGGGCTTTGCCGCGGCGGAGGATCCCATCACGCTGGACGTGATCATCGCCCAGTACGGCCCCAATACCCAGGAGTGGTTCCTGGGCACCACCACCGGCATGGGCAATGGCAAGAATTTCGTGCAGGCCTTTGAAGAGGCCAACCCCGATGTGAAGCTGAACCTGGAGGTCGTCTCCTGGACGGAGATCTACACCGAGGTCAGCACCCGCATCGCCAACAACAACACCCCCGATGTGCTGAACATCGACTCCTTTGCCGACTATGCCAACGAGGGCCTGCTGCTGCCCATCGATGACTATGTGCCGGAAGAGCTGCGCGCGCAGTTCATGCCCGAGTTCCTCAACGAGTCCGTGATCGACGGCGTGACCTGGGCCGTGCCGGATCTGGCCTCCATCCGCCCGCTGTACTACAACAAGGACATCCTGGAGGAGGTCGGCGTGGAAGTGCCCTCCACCTGGGATGAGCTGCGTGACGTGTGCCAGGCGATCATCGACTTCTACGATGGCAGCGTGTATCCCTGGGGCCTTGACTTCACCACCGACGAGGGCCAGGCTGCCTTCGGCTACTACGCCTGGAACAACGGCGGCGGCTTCGTCGACGCGGACAACAACTGGGCGCTGAACTCCGCCGCCAACGTGGAGTCCGTGCAGTTCTCCGTGGGCCTGTACAAGGACGGCTACACCAACCCCAACCCCGATACCCAGAACCGTTATGACCTGCAGGATATGTTCGGCGCCGGCAAGATCGCCATGATGATCGGCCCGAACGGCATCCCCACCTACCTCAAGAGCAAGGGCTATGAGATCAACTACGGCTTCACCTACCTGCCCACCAACGAGGGTGCCTCCAACACCGTCATGGGCGTGATGGACCGCATCATGGCCTTCCGCGACGATGCCGCGCCTGATCAGGCTGCCCGCAACGCCGCCATCGCCAAGTTCGTGCAGTTCTTCTACTCCGACGAAGTGTACGTGCCCTGGGTCACCATGGAAGACTTCCTGCCTGCCACCGGCGCCGGCATGCAGAGCATGATCGATCAGGATCCCACCTATCAGACCTGGCTGGATCTGCTGGGCCGCTGCAAGTTCTACCCTGCCGGCAAGAAGGAATGGATCGACGTCAAGCAGGGCGTGATCGAGGTTGAGCAGAAGGCCATGTTGGGCGAGGATCCCCAGACGCTGCTGGATGCCCTTCAGTCGAAGGTTACCGCCGAGTAACATGTTCAGCGGGGAGAGCCTGACGGTATGCCGGGCTCTCCCTTTTCTTTCCCGGGCGCCTTGAACCGCACCGCCGGCGGGCGGCCTTCTGCGTTGAGGATGGCGCAATTCCAGTCAGAAGGGAAGATGAAACGTTGAATTCCATTCCTGTCCGCCACAAGTGGGAGCCCTATCTCTGGCTGCTCCCGAGCATCCTGCTGATGCTGATTTTCGTCGTATTCCCGGTAGCCATCGTCTTCAAGCTCTCCTTCAGCGAAATATCCCGCGCGGGCGTTGTGGGCGGCTTCATCGGCCTGAACAACTTCCGCGAGGCGGTCTCCAGCGACGCCTTCGGCACGGTGATGGCCAACACCGGCATCTGGGTGGTGGCCGTGGTTGGGCTGTCCACGCTGATTGGCTTCGTGGTGGCCCTGGTGCTCAATGAGCAGTTCATCGGGCGGAAGGTGGCGCGTTCCATCGTCGTGCTGCCCTGGGCGACCACGCTGGTCATTCAGGCCTCGGTGTGGAACTACATCATCAAGTATGAGTTCGGCAACCTGAACAACGTCCTTCTGAACCTGGGCATCATCAAAGACGCAATCAACTGGCGCGCTTCCTACCAGATCGAGTTTGCGTGGGAGTGCGGCGTGGGTATTTTTGTTACGATTCCCTTTGTCACCTTCTGCGTGCTGGCGGGCCTGCAGTCCATTGACGCCACCTATTACGAGGCGGCCACGGTGGATGGCGCGGGCTTCTGGAAGAAGCTGTGGCATGTGACCGTTCCGCTGGTCAAGCCCTCGCTGACGGTCAGCACCATGCTGAACATCATTTATGTGTTCAACAGCTTCCCCATCATTTATACCATCACCCGCGGCGCGCCCGCCAACAAGACCGACACCATGATCACCTACCTGTACATGCTGGCCTTCGTGGAGCAGAAGAAGGGCCCGGCCACCGCGCTGTCGGTGATCGGATTCGTGATCCTGTGCATCATCGCCGCGGTGTACATGGGGATCACCATGCGGAAGGAGGATGCCTGATGAAGCTGTCCTCCCTGTCTGTGCGCAGGAAAAACCTGATCGCGCTGGCCGTATGCGCGCTCGCGCTGATGCTGACGCTGGTGATTGTCACCCTGCCCGTGTACACCCTGGAGGTCAACCTGCTGACGAAGAAGTCCGGCAACACCTTCGTGGGTGACGAGCGCTACCTGGCCGCCAGGGAAACCGTGGACGCCGCGGTGGCCGAGTATGAGGCCCAGGGTCTGACGGTGGACGTGGAGGAGACCGTCACCGAGCGCGTCAACTCCAAGGGGGAGACCACCTCCATGGTGGCCTTCACGGTGAAGCAGTCCCTGCAGCGTACGGGCTGGCAGTTCCTGACGTCGGGGTTTGTGTCGGGGACGGTGCTGGGCGTGCTGCTGCTGTGCGTGCTGGGCGCGGCGGTGTGCGCGGGGCTTGGCGCGTGGGGCACGCTGGACACGCCCTACCGCGCGCTGAAGGGCCGGGCGAAGGCGCTGCGCACCGCGGCCTGCTGGCTGACGCTGGCGGCCCTGCTGCTGACGCCGGTATTCGTCATGAGCAGCAACGTGGTCTTTGGCCGCAAGCTGGACCTGATCGCCAGCGACCTGACGGTGGCCAATGCCGATGCACTGCTGGCCCGGGCCAACGACTTCCTCTTTGACGGGGCCATGGGCGACAGCATCAAGTCCCTGGTGGGCGGCCTGGACTACCACGCCACGGTGAGCTGGTGGCTGCTGGTGCCGATCCTGTTCCTGGCGCTGCTGGCGGCGGTGATGCTGCTCAAGGGCAGCCTGGGGCATACCCTGGGCCGGGGGCTGATGATCGCCTTTGTGGTGGTGCTGTGCGTGGTGACGCTGTATCCCTACTACGTGATGTTCATCACCAGCTTCCGCGCGGACGCCGAGACCACCGACATGTATTTCCAGAACCTGTTCCCCACGGACTGGAAGTGGGAGAACATGGCGGCCATCATGGAGCGGGGCGTGCCGCGGTATCTGCTGAATTCGCTGATCATCGCCGTGGGCTCCACCGCGCTGACGCTTTTGTGCGGCGTGCCGGCGGCCTATGCCATGGCGCGCATGCGCTTCCGGGGACGGTCGGCGTTCATGGCGTTCATCATCATGAGCCAGATGTTCTCGCCGGTGGTGCTGCTGGTGGGCATCGCCAAGCTGATGAGCATCCTGGGCCTGAACGATACCCTGCTGGGCCTGATCCTGATCAACGCGGCCTTCAACCAGGCCTTCGCGGTATGGCTGCTGCGGGGCACCTTCGTGGCCATCTCGCCGGAGATGGAGCAGGCTGCGAGCATCGACGGCTGCTCCACGGTGGGCGCGCTGCTGCGGGTGCTGCTGCCCATGGCCGCGCCGGGCATCGTGACGGCGCTGATCTTCGTGTTCATCAACGCGTGGAACGAGTACACCATCTCCACCGTGCTGATTTCCACCTCGGCCAACCGGCCCATCACCGTGGGCATCACCCAGTTCAGCTCCTACACCATGATCCAGTGGAACTACCTGTTCGCCTCGTCCCTGCTGGCGACCATCCCCGTGGTGGTGCTGTTCATGTGCATTGAGAAGCACCTGGTGGCGGGCCTGACTGCCGGCGGCGTGAAGGGCTGATCCGCTTTCTCCGAACAAAACAGGGGCCGGTACGACGCACATGCCGTACCGGCCCTTTGCTGTGTCCCTCAGCGCGCCCGAAGCCGCTGCCAGGCTTCCGCCACGATGGCCTCCATCTCCGCCTGATGCCGGTGGATGGCCTGCACCAGGGCGATCTGGTTCCGGGCGCGGTCCAGGTTCTGCCCGGGGTAGTGGATGTGGAAGTACACGTCGCCGTTCAGGTGATCCGCCAGGAAGCGGCTGGCCACCTCCCAGGTCATCAGCTTCGCGCCGGTGACCAGGGACGCGGCCTCCGCGTCCGTCAGCAGGTCCGGCACGGTCTCCAGCAGCCCCCGGGTGAAGGCGGCGAAGTTGGCCAAGTGCACATCCACGTGGCTCACGTCGGGGTCTCCCTCGGTGGTGGTGTTGCCGCCCACGCGGATGGCGTCGCCGAAGTCGTAGGCGATGAGTCCGGGCATCACCGTGTCCAGGTCGATGACGCACATGCCCTGATCCGTCTGCGCGTCGAAGAGGATGTTGTTCAGCTTGGTGTCGTTGTGGGTGACCCGCAGGGGGAGAACCCCGGCCTCCAGCTGGTGCACCAGCGCGTCCGTTTCCCCGGCGAAGGCCAGCGCGGCGTCGATCTCCGGCTGCACGTCCTTCGCGCGGCCGGCGGCGTCCCGGGCGATGGCGTCCTGCAGCTGCCGCAGGCGGGCGGGCGTGTTGTGGAAGTCGGGGATGGTCTCGTGCAGGGTGTGGGCGGGGAAGTCGCCCAGATCCATCACGAAGGCCCCGAAGGCACGGCCGGCGCTCTCCAGCATGGCGGGGGTATCGGCGGTCTCGTGGGTCACGGAGCCGGTGACGAACACGTACACCCGCCAGCAGCCGTTTTCGTCCCGGTGGAAGGCCTCGCCCCGGCGGGTGGGCACCACGGTCAGCGTCTGCCGGAGGGGATCGCCGCCCCGGGCGCGGATGCGCTGCCCCAGGTGGGCGGTGACGGCGGTGATGTTCGCCATGAGCCCCGCGGGATCGGCGAAGATATCGGTGTTGATGCGCTGGAGAATGTAGTCCCGCCCGGGGGTTTTCACAAGAAAGGTATCGTTGATGTGACCGTTGCCGTAGGCCCCGGCGGAGATCGCCGCGCCGCCCAGGTCAAAGGCCGAAAGCGCCTGCAATACCTGCGTTTCAGAAACCTTCCGCATATGCTGAGCCTCCCTGCCGCGTAAGGTGGAATCCGACTGCTTGTATTATACAGGGCCGGGACGCATCCTGTCAATGCCGGGCATGTGTCCGCCGGTGCTTGCCGAACGCTGTCAGGCATGGTATAATGTAGGTGACAGCAGAGGCTCCGCTTCGGCCCACGGGCGGGCGGCAATCTTGAAGACAAAGGAGAAAGTTCATATGACCACCATTTTCTGGGCGGGCGATTCAACCGTGAAGCAGAACGGCATCGAAACCTATCCGCAGACGGGCATCGGGCAGGTGTTCGAGCGCTTTGTCCGCCGCTACGAGGTGCAGGTGGAAAACTACGCCGAAAATGGCCGCAGCACCAAGCAGTTCATCGACGAGGGACGTATGGCGGTGATCTATGACCGCATCAGGGAAGGGGATTTCCTGTTCATCCAGTTCGGCCACAACGATGAGAAGATTCAGGATCCCGCCCGCTATACCGACCCGGATACGGAATTCCCCGTGAACCTGGGCAAGTTTGTCAACGTGGCCCGGAACAAGAAGGCCACGCCGGTCTTCATCACGCCCCTGGCCCGCTACGGCGGCGATCCGGCGGATGACATGTACAACCACGTACGCTGGGCGGAGGCCATGCGCCGCACGGCCAGGGAGCTGGACGTGGCGCTCATCGACCTGACGGCCATGTCCAGGGCGCTGCTGGCCGAAAAGGGCGAGGAGGCCCGCACCACCTATTACATGAACCTGCCCGCCGGGGTGTATCCGCACTTCCCCCAGGGGCAGCGGGACAACTCCCACCTGCAGCCCGCGGGCGCGCTGGCCTTCGCCGGGCTGATCGCCCAGGGTCTGCATCAGCTGGGCGGCAAGTACGCCGCGCTGCTGACCGAGGGCTACGACCAGTGGCAGCAGGAGACTGCCAACTTCGGCATTGCCAATTCTGCCGCACAGGAGGTTGAACTGTAATGGACAAGCTGTGGTTTGCCGACAACGGCGACGGTACCTACCGCAACCCGGTGATCTTCTGCGACTACTCCGACCCGGACGTCATCCGCGTGGGCGACACCTATTACATGACCGCCTCCACGTTCAACTACACTCCCGGTCTGCCCATTCTCGTCAGCCGCGATCTTGTGAACTGGCAGCTGGTGAACTACGCGCTCAAGACCATTCCCGACGGCTACGACGGCGCGCCCAGGCATGCCCAGGGCGTGTGGGCGCCGGCCATCCGCTTCCACGACGGGAAGTTCTACATCTACTACGGCATGCCGGACGAGGGCATCTACATGGTGCGCACGGAGGATCCCCTGGGCCAGTGGGAGAAGCCCGTGCTGGTGCTGGCGGGCAAGGGCCTGATCGACTCCTGCCCCTTCTGGGACGACGACGGCCGGGCCTGGGTGGTGCATGGCTACGCCAAGAGCCGCATCGGCTTCAAGAGCTGGCTGGGCATCTTCCCCATGAGCCCGGACGGCACGCGGGCCATCGGCGACGATCACCTGCTCTTTGACGGCACGAAGAATCACCCCACCCTCGAGGGCCCCAAGGTCTACAAGCGGGATGGCTGGTACTACCTGTTCGCCCCGGCGGGCGGCGTGGCCACCGGCTGGCAGGTGGTCATGCGCAGCCGCAGCATCATGGGCCCCTATGAGGATCGCGTGGTGCTCAAGCAGGGCTCCAGCGTCACCAACGGCCCTCACCAGGGCGCGTGGGTGGATACCCCCGAGGGCGAGGACTGGTTCCTGCACTTCCAGAGCCGCGGGCTGTACGGGCGCATCACCCATCTGCAGCCCATGACCTGGGACGAGGACGGCTGGCCCCGCATGGGCATGGAGGATCCCGCCCCCGTGCCGCCGGAGAGCATCAACGCCGGCGAGGACGCGGGCGAGGCGTCCCTGCGGGCCAACGCGACGGACTGCGGCATTCCCGTGCAGCAGTGGCGCAAGCCCAACGCCCCCGAGTGCCCCCGGGTGTCCGAGCAGGCCAGCGATGCTTTCGCGGATGGGCTGGGGCTGCAGTGGCAGTTCATGGGCAACCAGCGGGAGGACTTCTATCAGGTGGGGGATGGCCGGCTGCGGCTGTTTGCCCGGCAGCTGCCCGAGGGCGGCGACCGGCTGTGGCAGTGCCCCCAGGCCCTGACGCAGAAGCTGTGCTGCCCGGCCTTCACCGCCACGGTGACCATGGACGCTTCCGGCCTGAAGGCGGGCGATGAAGCGGGTCTTGCGCTGGTGGGCGGCCAGTATGCCTTCGCGGCGGCGCGGCGCACGGCGGAAGGGCTGAAGCTGGTCTACGTGGCCAGCGACGGCAGCGACCACCACGAAACGGTGCTGGCGGAGCTGCCTGTCGCCCAGGAGAAAATCACCCTTCGCATGACCCTGACCCCCACGGGCTATGCCGAGGCCAGGACGGTCTTCGCCTGGAGCCTGGACGGGGCGCACTTCGAGCCCATCGGCGAGCCCTTCGCGCCCGCGCGGCATACCTGGGTGGGCGTACGGCTGACGCTGTTCGCCATGCCCGTGGACGGCGGGGCCGATCAGGGTGGCTATGCGGACTTCGGGGCCTTTGACGTGCAGCCTGTGGAGGTTCAGCCATGACCGGTGCGGAAATGCTGGAGGTTATCCTCCGGGATGATCTGGATACGATGAAGCGGGAGCTGCCGCTGGATCCCACGCTCATGGACTGGGCGGGGGAGGACGGCGTACCGCTGGCGTTCCTGGCGGTCCGGGAGGGCGGCGAAGCGATGCTGCGCTACCTGGTGGAATACGGAATGCGGGTGAACCTGAACGCCACGGATGCCGCGGGCCGGGATCTGCTGCACTATGCGGCCATGTCCGGCAGCGTGGAGAAGTGCCGGTATCTGGTGGAGCGGGGCGGCATGAATCCCCTGCGGGGCGACGGCGAGCTGGTGACGCCCTTTGACGTGGCCCACCGCATGGGCCATAAGGCGCTGGAGGACTACTTCGCCCAGGCCGTGGGCTTCCCCTGGCAGGAGAGCTACCATAATCCCGTCCGGCGGGGGTTCTTCCCGGATCCCTCCATCCTCCGCGTGGGCGAGGACTATTACATGGTGAACTCCACGTTCATCTTCTTCCCCTGCATTCCCATCAGCCACAGCCGGGATCTGATCCACTGGGAGGTGATCGGCCATGCCATCACCAACCCGGCCTGGGCGCACCTGGAGGGCCTGGAGGGCGGCCGGGGCTACTGGGCGCCGGACATTTCCTACTGCAACGGCCGGTACTACATCTGCGCCACCCTGCGCCTGAATGACGTGGGCCCCGTCCGCCGCCGGCAGATGGTGGTCACCTCCGACAGGCCCGAGGGCCCCTATTCCGAGCCGGTGTTCTTCGAGGAGGACGGCATTGACCCCAGCATCTTCCACGATGACGACGGCCGGCACTACATGCTGGTGAACCGGGGCGCGCGGATTTTTGAGATCGACGAGACCGGCACGAAGCGGCTGTCGGAGACCACGCTCCTGTACTACGGCAGCCACGGGCGCGCGCCGGAGGGGCCGCACCTGCTCAAGCGGGACGGCTGGTACTACCTCTTCGAGGCGGAGGGCGGCACGGGCATGGGCCACCGGGAGACGGTGTCCCGCTCACGGACGCTCCACGGCGTATACCAGCCCAGCCCCTACAACCCCGTCATCCGCCAGTGGGACGAACGGGCGCTGATCCAGCGCTGCGGCCATGCCAAGCCGGTGTCCACGCCGGACGGACGGTGGTACTTCGTGTACCTGTGCGGGCGGGCGCTGGACGGTCAGTGGACGATCCTGGGCCGGGAGACGGCGCTGGATCCCTTCACCTGGACGGCGGACGGCTGGCCGCTGCTGAACGGCGGCCGTGGCGTCAGCACGCAGAACCGCCTGCCCCTGCCTCCTGTGCCGGTGGACGCATCCCGGGTGGACTGGGTATCCCCACGGCCGCCGGAGGACGGGCAGTTCACCTGGCACGAGGGCGGCGTGACGATCTGCGGCAGCCGCTATCCCATGACGGACACCCGCTGCCGGAGCCTGCAGCTGCAGCGGCAGACGGCCTTCCGCTGCAGGTTTGAGGCGATGCTGACCGTGCCGGAAGCGGGCGAGGCGGGCGTCACCTGCTACTATGACGAGAACTCCTTCCTGACCCTGGGGGTGCGGGAGGGGCGCATCGAAGCCACGGAGCGCATCGGCCTGGAGACCCGCCGCCATGAAACGGCCCTGACGGCACAGCCGGGACAGCGGCTACGCCTGAGCGTGCGGGCGGACGGGCTGACGCGGATCCTGACGGTGGACGGCGCGGATGTGGCGACGCTCCGCGACGTGACGTATCTGGCGGACGAGGGCGTGCGCATGGGCAAGCGCTTCACCGGCGCGATGGCCGGCGTGTACGCCGTCGGCTGCACGGCGGACTTTACGGACCTGCATTATGCGGAGGAGGATGAAGCATGACCATGGTATCTTCCGCGTCGATCCTGAGAATGCTGGACCGGCTGGAAAGGGAACATGTCTGCCTGCACGGCTTTGAGCTGCGGGTGGGCGGCAGCGTCCGGGCGGAGGGCTACTACGCGCCCTTCCGCAAGGGCGGGATGCACAGGATGTATTCCGTCAGCAAAACCATGACGGGCCTGGCCATCGGGCTGCTGATCGGGGACGGCAGGCTGAAGCTGGACGACAGGATCGTGACCTTCTTTGCGGACAAGCTGCCGCGGAATCCCGATCCCCGGCTGATGCGCCTGACCATCCGCGATATGCTGCGCATGGCCACCTGCCACCGCAAGACCACCTATCGCGAGGGCATCGACGAAAACTGGGACGGCACCTTTTTCACCGTGAAGCCCACCCATGAGCCGGGGACGATGTTCAATTACGACACCTCCTGCTCCCAGGTGCTGGCGGCGCTGGCGCAGCGGCTGGCGGGGAAGGGCCTGCTGGAATTCCTGCAGGAGCGGATCTTCAGCCCAATCGGCGCTGACGATCCTAAGAAGTGGCTGACGGATCCCTCGGGCGTGCCCACGGGCGGCACGGGGCTGATGATGTCCCTGCGGGATCTGGGCAAGGTGGCGCAGCTGGTGATGGACGGCGGCCGCGGGCTGATTCCGGCGGACTATCTGGCGGCGGCGACCACCAAGCAGATCGGCAACGATGCGCCCAATTTCCCCGAGGAGGGCTACGGCTACGGGTATCAGATGTGGATCACCCGCTACGGCTGGGCCATGTACGGCCTGGGCGGGCAGATGGCCCTGTGCTGCCCGGAGAAGCGGGTGCTGCTGTGCACCATCGGCGACACGCGGCTGGATCCCTACGGCGTGCAGCGGCTGCACGACGCCTTCCGGGAGGAAATCCTGGAGCACACGGACGAGCTGGAAATCCCCGGCAGCGACGAGAAGCTCCAGCGCAAGCTGGCGACCCTGCGGATGGTCAGCGTCCCCCATGTGGGCGGCGTATGCCCGCGGGACAGCCGGACCTTCATCATGGAGGACAACGACGCGCAGCTGAAGCGGGTGGTGCTGGAGGAAAGCGCCGTGCGGGTCATCTGGACGGACAGCGAGCATGCCTTCCGCTGGGATGTGCTGGGGCAGAACAAGGCCGGCTGCTGGCCGGGGACGGACGTGCCCACGCTGACCAGCGCGGGGCTGACGGAGGGCGGCGCGCTGCATGTGCGCTGCAATGTCGTGGGGGACGCCCCCTGCGGCGCGGAGCTGTTCATCTACGAGAAGGACGGCACGATCAGCATCCGCATGCGCAAGTCCAGCGATCCCCTGACCAACCGCTACGATGGCGTGTTCTGGGGCCGGGAAGTCTGACGGAAGTATTATCAGGGCGGCACGGAGAAGGCATCCGCGCCGCCTTTGCGTTGCCGGCGGCGCAGGAGGAAGCGCGGGAAGGCTGAGGGGACGGCGCATGCGGCATGCATATAAAGAATGGAATGCATCCTGAAAGAAGCATCATCAGGGCGGCACGGAGAAGGCATCCGCGCCGCCCTTTGCGTTGCCGGCGGGCGCAGGAGGAAGCGAGGGAAGGCCGTGGGGACGGCGCATGCGGCATGCACATAGCGAATGGAATGCAGCCTGAAAGAAGCATCTTCGGGGCGGCACGGAGAATGCATCCGTGCCGCCCTTTGCGTTGCCGGCGGGCGCAGGAGGAAGCGGGGGAAGGCCGTGGGGACGGCGCATGCGGCATGCACGTGGTGAATGGAATGCAGCCTGACAGGAGTATCATCAGGGCGGCACGGAGAAGGCATCCGTGCCGCCTTTGCGTTGCCGGCGGCGCAGGAGGAAGCGGGGGAAGGCCGTGGGGACGGTGCATGCGGCATGCACATGGCGAATGGAATACGTCCTGAAAGAAGTATCATCAGGGCAGCACGGAGAAGGCATCCGTGCCGCCTTTGCGTTGTCGGCGGGCGCAGGAGGAAGCGGGGAACGCCGTGGGGACGGCGCATGCGACACGCACTGAATGAATGGGATAGGGCGTATAAGAAGCAAAAATGTGGCGCTGAGGATCATGTCACAGGAGACGGCTGAAGAGCACTTTGTACAAAAGGAATAAAATGGTGCGCAAAAGAACAGACTTGTGAGCCTGATGGCAGTGCCTGCTTCCCGAGTGTCCGCGCGGATGGTGGCAGCGGCGCAATGCTGTGCATCCGATGGAATCGGCGTGATCCGACAGAATGGAATGCATCATACACGAAGCAGCCTGGCGTACTATTGCTTCCTTTTCTTCCGGAAGGAGACTATGGGGTATCCCTTGCTGCACAGCATGAAATCGCGCACATAAGAACAGCAGAAGACGTACAAGAAGTACGCCTTCGCTTTTCCTGCAGCTTGTGCGCAGGGAATGACGGGTTTATTCGGAACAGAAAGCGGCGCAGCAGAAGCGTCAGCACCGCCCAGGCGACGGCCCCCGGAAGGAAGCGGCGCGGCATCCGCTGGCCGGACGGTCAGCAGGGCCGCACAAACAAAGGGCGACACGGACATGATATCCGCGCCGCCTGGGTATAAGTATGAAAGGCTTACAGCACGTCCCGCAGGAAGCGCCCGGCATCCTGCGGCCAGACCACCGCCTCAGGCACCAGATGCCGGCCGTCCAGGTCGGTGGATTCATCGCCCAGGCCCGCGCCGTGGCAGCCATGGGGATAGATGTGCACCTCACCCTGCACACCGCAGCGGTGCAGCGCGGCGGCGAAAAGCAGCGTGTTCTCCACGGGGACGGATTGATCCTCCCAGGTGTGCCAGAGGAAGGTGGGAGGCGTGTCCGCCGTGACATGCTCCTCCAGGGAGTAGCGGGCATGGACGGTCAGATCCTCGCTGCCGGTCAGATGCACGAAGGATCCCCGGTGGGCGAAGGCTCCGCCGGTGATCACCGGGTAGCCCAGCACCATGGCGTTGGGCCGCACCTGCTCAGCCGTCAGGCCCAGGGGCTGCCACAGGCTCTCGTCCTGCCACATCACGCCCAGGGTGCAGGCCACGTGCGCCCCCGCAGAAAAGCCCATCACCGCCAGCGCGTCGGGATCCGCATGGTATTCCGCCGCGTGGCTGCGCACGTGGGCCACGGCACAGGCGACGTCCTGCACCTGCGCGGGAAACACCGCCGGGGCCACGCGGTACCACACCACAAAGGTGACAAAGCCCATCCCCGCGAAGCGCAGCGCGATGGGCTCGGCCTCCCGCATGGACAGGTGGGTGTAGCCGCCGCCGGGGCAGATGATGATGCCGCGGCGCCGCCGGTCAGGCGCCATGGGAGCAGACGTGGCGTACACATCCAGAGGTACGCCGGTGGGCAGGGTGACGCGCTGGTGAAGCATGGAGAAAACCTTCTTTCGTAATCAGGTTGGGGTCGTGAATGGATTGTTTCCGCGAGGCTGAAGCATCCGGTCTGCGGGAGCGATCCCGGCGGACAAAGGCTGCCATTGGGGGTCGGGAATGCGCTTGCGGAGGAACGCCGCAGGGGATGCGCCCGGCAGGAACGGATGCGCGTCCGCCGGTGGAGGATGAAGTCCGGGCATCGCACCGCCGGTCGGCTCGTTCGGCGGCCGCAGCGGATACCAGATACGCACCGGCTCCGGAAGAGCCGCAGGGGCATCCTCAGCAGGCATGGGAAGCAGCCTACCAGGTGAAGGCTGAAGTCCGGGCATCGCGCCGCCGGTCGGTTCATTCGGCGGCCGCAGCGGATACCAGATACGCACCGGCTCCGGAAGAGCCGCAGGGG
>JBJEYH010000151.1:0-1391 GCA_051886675.1 Aristaeellaceae bacterium | reverse complement strand
CATTCGGCGGCCGCAGCGGATACCAGATACGCACCGGCTCCGGAAGAGCCGCAGGTTCCCCCGTCAGCGGAAGGGATCCTCCTGCGTGCCGCTGCCCTGGGTGAAAGCATACCGGTTCAGGTCCACGCAGAGCAGCGGGCGCAGGCCAATGGTGGGTTCGGCGGGATCCACGCCGCCCTCGAGCACGCTGCCGTTGTACCAGACGATGACCTGCCGTCCGTCGGGCGCCTCATCGGCCAGCCACCACCAGGCCCGGCCGTCGCTGTGATGCTGCACGCCCTGCGCGATGGCGTAGGGCGTTGCGGTGCAGGACAGGTCGCCCAGGATCGAAACCTGCTCCAGGTCGGGCAGGGCAAGGCTGACGCCGGGATCCTCCGGCACGGCAAGCGCCGCGGCTGCCGCTGCGGGCATGGCGTCGATCACCCGGGTGCACAGCAGCGTGGCCACGCCGTCCGAGACCCCCAGCACCTGCCAGGTCAGCGGCTGGGCCGCGCCGCTCTCCTCCATGGGATAGCTGCCGCAGACCACGTAGGGGTGCGAGGCGGCCGTATCCCGCAGGGCCAGGCTGGTGGCGAAGCGGGCCTGCAGCTCGCCGATGCGGGCGTCGCTGTCCAGGTAGCCGTCCAGGGCGGCGTAGCGGGCCATCAGGTTCTCGCAGGTGGCCAGGGTGACGGAGGCGTATTCCTCCTCCAGCTGCAGGTACAGCGCGCTGCGGCAGGCGATTGCCCGGGCCCTGGCGTCCAGGGTTTCGCCCAGGGCCTCAAAGGCGGCCATGGCCTGTCCGTAGTCGCCGGACTGATACATTGCCGCCGCCTTGTCGTAGGCTTCCTGGCGCAGACCCTCGCCGCACTGGACGATCAGCGCGTCAGCCTCCTCCCGCCCCTCGTAGGGCTGCAGAAGCGTCAGCGCCTGCATCCAGCCGCCGGATGCCATCAGCGCCTTCGCCCGGCGGATGTCCCGGGCGGGGATGGCGGCCTCCAGCGCCTGGGCCTGGGCCGCGCTGTCCGCGAAGGCCCCCAGGGACGCGTACAGCGTCATGGCGCCCTCCAGATCGTCGGCGTCGGCCAGATCCGCCGCGTCCAGGTAGGTCAGATAGCGGCCGCTGTTCAGGAAGGGATCCACCTGCCGGAGGGAGCTGCGGGCCAGCTCCCGCTCGCCCTGCTGCAGGGCGTACAGCCCGGCCGCGTACAGCGCGTACTCGCTGGAATCCCGGTATCCGCCCAGCTGATCGAACAGCAGGGCCGCGCCCTCAAAATCCCCCGCGCCCAGGTATCGCTGGGCCTGCTGGTAGTAGTCCTCGTTGGAGGCAGCGCAGCCGGTGGCGGTCAGGGCCAGCGCCAGCGCCGCAAGAAGGGTGACGATTCGTTTCATAAGCCATACCTCCCCGTGAA
>JBJEYH010000150.1:0-5509 GCA_051886675.1 Aristaeellaceae bacterium | reverse complement strand
TCTCCAACGGCATCGTGGCGCTGTCCGGCGCGCTGCTGGCCCAGTACCAGGGCTTCGCTGATGTGAGCATGGGCCGCGGCGCCATCGTCATCGGCCTGGCGGCCGTGATCATCGGCGAGGTGGTGTTCGGCAAGGTGTTCCGCAGCTTCGGCGGAAAGCTCCTGGCCGTATCCCTGGGCGCGATCATCTACTACGCCGTGCTGCAGGTGGTGCTGTGGCTGGGCCTGAACACCAACGACCTGAAGATGCTCACCGCGCTGGTGGTCGCCCTGTTCCTGGCCGTCCCCTACTGGAAGGACAAAGTGGCCGCCCGCAAGGCCGGCAGCAAGGGAGGCGAGCAGCGTGCTTAAGATCAATCACATCGCCAAGACCTTCAACCCCGGCACCATCACCGAAAAGGTGGCGCTGGTGGATATCGACTTCCACCTGAAGCCCGGCGACTTTGTCACCGTCATCGGCGGCAACGGCGCGGGCAAGTCCACCATGCTCAACGCCGTGGCAGGCTCCTTCCTGGTGGACAAGGGCAGCATCGAAATCGACGGCGTGGACGTGACCCGTCTGCCGGAATACAAGCGCGCCAAGTTCCTGGGCCGCGTGTTCCAGGATCCCATGACCGGCACCGCCGCCACCATGTCCATTGAGGATAACATGGCGCTGGCCCTGCGCCGCGGCGAGCATCGCAGTCCCCTGCTCTGGGGCATCACAGCCTCGGAACGCAAGCACTTCCGCGACGTGCTGGCTACCCTGGACCTGGGCCTGGAGGATCGCATGGCCAGCAAGGTGGGGCTGCTTTCCGGCGGCCAGCGGCAGGCGCTGACGCTGCTCATGGCCACGCTGAAGGAGCCCAAGCTCCTCCTGCTGGACGAGCACACCGCCGCCCTTGACCCCAAGACTGCCGCCAAGGTGCTGCACCTGACCCGCAAGCTCATCTCCGATATGCACCTGACCGCCATGATGGTCACCCACAACATGAAGGACGCCCTCCAGTACGGCAACCGCACCATCATGTTCCACGAGGGCAAGATCATCCTGGACATCAACGCCCAGACCAAGGAACGCCTGCGGGTGGACGACCTCCTGCAGATGTTCGAGAAGGCCAGCGGCTCCGCCCTGAACAACGACCGCATGCTCCTGGGCTGACAGGGCCGATCCATAAAAAAGCGCGACAGAATGCCTGATTCTGCCGCGCTTTTTTCATGCAGCCCTGCCGCTGCGTCAGGGATCCTGTTCCTTCTTGCTCTGGATCATGTGCATCAGCTCCGTCAGATCCTCCTCGGAGAGCTGCCCCTCCTCTACCAGGTTGCTGACCAGCAGCGTCGCCTTCCCCGAAAACAGCCGCCGGAGCAGGGATCGGGTTTCCTCCCGGGCCACGTCCTCCTTGGCGATGGCGGGTCTGTAACGCCGCACAGGGCCGGTGTCGTCCATGGTGATGGTCTTCTTCTCCAGCATGCGCTTGAGCAGGGTCGTGACCGTGTGCTTGCTCCAGCCGGTCTCCTGCTCCAGGGCATGGGTGATTTCCATCATGGTCATCGGGGCATGTTCCCACAGGGCCTCCATGATTTTCCCTTCAGCCTCTGTCAGCGTTTTCTTCGCCACGAACATCCCTCCGTTGCACGTTTGTCTAACCAAATTGTACATTTGTCCAACGGATTTGTCAAGACGCTGCAGCGAATCGTTACAAATGAAACAGCCCCTGCTGCCTCGCGCGAAAAAGCCGGCGCAGCGTCTGCCGCACCGGCCGGAGGTTGTCCGTGGAATCAGCTGGCCAGCCAGGCGATGATGGCATCCGCCTGGGCCTGGGTGATGATCCCCGCTTCCAGCAGTTCAGCCACGGTGTCGCCGGTATCGCCGTCCCTGGACTTACGCGCGGCGAAGGCTGCGTTGCGCTCCTGCGGCGTCATGCCGCTCACATCCGCGTAGATGCTGCTGATGTCCGCATGCTTCTCAGCGGCATAGGCGACGATCCTGTCCAGGGTGTCCTGGTCAATCACGCCCGCCTCCAGCATCGCTTCGGCATCGGACAGGGTCAGGGTGACATCCTCCGCGCCATTGGCGTGCACGTCCGTGTATTCGCTCTTGTCCACGGTGGTATCGTGGTTCTCAAGCTGCGCGTAGACAGCATGCCGCGCGTCATTTTCCTGCTGGCCCTTGCTGTAGCCGTAGGCGTCATTGCCTTCGGCCAGGCCGGCCGTGCAGACAGCTGCCATCAGAAGCGCGCACAGCAGGCAAAGTACTCTCTTCATGTTGATTCTCCTTCCACCACAGTTTTGTTCCATGCTCCATGCGTCATACCGGAAGCAGCTGCAGCTTGTATCCTGTTTCTCTCTGGAGCAATTGAAGCATAGCAATGAAATGTGAACAAAATATGGACGCGCGGTGGTTGATTGGAAAACCCTGCCTGAATGCTGAAGAAGCCGCTTCTTTGCGAAGCGGCTTCCTTACATTCTGTACAGGCTGCGCAGAAGCGCCCCGCAGCCCAGCCCCATGGCCAGCATGATGGTGATATCGTTCAGCGGGATCAGTCCTGTGGCCAGGGCTACGCCCCCGCTCGCCAGCGTCCACGCGGAAATCCTGAGCATCAGCGTCTGCCTGCGGGCTTCACGGCGGGCCTGCTCCGCGCTGATCGCCAGGGTGCGGGCCTCCGCCCTGTCCTGCTTGTTTACCATGGCTTATCATCCTCGTCTTCCAGTTCCGTGTGGGTCATGCCGAAGCCGTTGGGGTAGCTGTGCCCGATCTTTTTGCCGTGGCTGTCGTAATGGTTGGCGCCGCCCAGGAACGTCGCGTCGCTTCGGCCGATGCGATGGCCGTTGGCATCATAGATGTAGTCGGTATCCAGCAGACCGGGCTGAATCACAGCGGCCTTCTTGCCCTTCTCGTCATAACAGACCGTATCGCCGAAAAGCCCCGGCCAGCTTTCGCCGATCTTGCGGCCCTTCTCGTCATAATGGATGGTGTTGCCGAACAGCCCGGGGACGCTGGTGATCTTCTTTGCCATGGGAAAGCCTCCTTTGCCGCATCTCTGATAGCCTGATGATACCATATTTTCCCCTCCCCTGCCAAGGGATTCCCGCCGAATCATACCTCCGGCCCGCTGATTTGTCCCCCAGAGGCGCCGAGTACGCAAAAAGGACGCCGCGTCCACAAGGAACACGGCGCCCCGCTCATCGGAGGGAAATGGATTACTCCGTCAGATCGGCGTAGCGGTACATGGGCTCGCCCTTCTCGTTGACGGACACGTTGGTCAGCCGGGGATTCCACAGGCAGATGTACACCTGCGTGGTCACGGGGATCACGTAGAAGTTGTCCCCCACCAGCAGCTGCTCGGCCTGATGCAGCAGCTCGTTGCGCTCCACCTGATCGCTGGTCTGGTTGGAGGCCTCGATCAGCGCGTCGTACTCGGGGCTGTTCACGCCGTTGTAGTTGCCGCCGGAATAGGAGGTGTACAGATCCAGGTAGTTGATGGGATCGTTGAAGTCCGCGGTCCAGCTGTGGCGGATCAGCTGATAGCTGCCATCGGCGCGGACGGAGGAGTACACCTGATCCTCCACGCCGTTGAGCTCAATGGTGATGCCCAGGTTCTGCTTCAGCTGGGCCTGGATGGCCTGGGCCAGCAGAGCCTCCTTGTCGCTGTTGGGATAGGTGTAGGTCAGGGTCGGGAAGCCTTCGCCGTTGGGATAGCCCGCGTCGGCCAGCAGCTGCTGCGCCCGGGCCACGTCTTCCACCAGCAGGGGATCCCGCTCCTTGGAGAAGTACTCGGAGGAGCAGTTGGACAGCATGAACTCCGCCACGTAGGAGGTGGTGGGGATGTAGTCGGAGCCGATCACCGCGCAGATTTCCTCACGGTTGATGCCGATGGCGATGGCCTCGCGGACGCGGACGTCCTGCAGCACCTCAAGGCTCAGGTTGGGCAGGATGAACTTGGTGGTCAGCATGTTCCAGATGAACAGCTCGTCGCTCTCGGCATACTGAAGGGCGATGTAGTCCGGCAGACCCGTGGCCACGTCCACCTCGCCGGTCTGGTAGGCCGCCTGCAGGGCCTGCAGATCGTACACCAGACGAACCTCGATGGTATCAATGTTCACGGCGTCGGCATTCCAGTAGTAGGGGTTCTTCCTGACGTAGTAGTGGTCGCCGTCCACATAGTCGGTCAGGTAGAAGGCGCCGTTGCCCAGGCTGGTTTCGGGGTTCTTCCACCAGGAGGGATCCTCCAGGGTGGCCAGGCCGGTCTTGGAGGGATAGAACGGGCCCACGGTCAGCAGGCTGGTGAAATAGGTGCAGGGGGCCTTCAGGGTCATCTGCAGGGTGTAGTCGTCCAGCGCCACAACGCCCACGTCCTCCAGGCTGCCCTCGCCGCTGCGGGCTTCCTGCGCGCCCACGATGCTGTAGAGCACGCCGGCGTAGATGGACATGCCGTTCTCAGGGTTCAGGGCGCGGTGAATGGTGTTGATGAAGTCGCCGGCCACCACGGGCGAGCCGTCGCTCCACCGGCCGTCCTGGCGCAGGTGGAAGGTCCACACCAGCTGATCCTCGGAGACCTCGTAGCTCTCCGCGGCCTCGTAGATCACGTTGCCGTCGGCGTCGAAGCGGATCAGCGGATCAACGCACAGCTTGCAGTATTCCGTCCACATGTCGATGGCGATGCCGGCAGGATCCAGGTCGCCGGCGCCGGCGGAGGTCGCCAGCTTCAGCACCTTTTCCGGAGTCTCCGCCCATGCGCAGGGCATGATGGTCATGGCCAGCATCAGCGCCAGAAGCGCCGCCAGGGTCTTGCGGATATTCCTCATTGATATTCCCTCCTGATGTTGTTTATGCTAACGGGCGTTCGTCCGCTGAGCGCGAGTAGAGGTTCAGCCTGCATGATGGCAGGCCACCTGCCGTCCGCCCGCGTCGCGAAGGGCAGGCTTTTCCTCCCGGCAGCGTGCGGTGGCATAGGGGCAGCGGGGCGCGAAGGGGCACCCCGGCGGCAGGTCGATGGGGCTGGGCACCTCGCCCTCGGGCGGGGCGTAGGGATGCTGCCGGGCGGTGACGGGATCCGGCTGGGGCACAGCCGCCATCAGCACCCGGGTGTAGGGATGCAGGGGCGCGTCGCACACCTGATCCGCGTCGCCCATTTCCACCAGGGAGCCCATGTACATCACGCCGATCCTCCGGCTGATGTGCCGCACCATGGTCAGGTCGTGGGCGATGAACAGGTACGATATGCCCCGCTCCGCCTGAATGCGCTCCAGCAGGTTCACGATCTGCGCCTGAATGGACACGTCCAGGGCGGAAATGGGCTCGTCGCACACGATGAACTCGGGATCGAGCGCCAGCGCCCGGGCGATGCCGATCCTCTGCCGCTGTCCGCCGGAAAACTCATGGGGATAGCGGCGGATGTGGTCAGGCTTCAGGCCGACGGTTTCCAGCAGGGCCTGCACCCGCTCCGTCTGCTCCTTCGGGTCGCACAGGCCGTAGATCTTCATGGGCTCGGCGATCAGCTCACCCACGGTGAAGCGCGGGTTCAGCGACG
>JBJEYH010000149.1:0-77658 GCA_051886675.1 Aristaeellaceae bacterium | reverse complement strand
ACGGGGTGGACGCCATCATCGCCGAGGGCACGGAATCCGGCGGGCATGTGGGCGAGATGACCACCATGGCGCTGCTGCCCCAGGTGGCGGACGCCGTGGACGTGCCGGTGATCGCCGCGGGGGGCATTGCCGACGGGCGGCAGTTTGCCGCGGCGCTGGCGCTGGGGGCCTGCGGCGTGCAGGTGGGCACCTGCCTGCTGGTGAGCCGGGAGTGTCCCATTCATGACCGCTACAAGCAGGCGCTCCTGGCGGCCCGGGACAGCGATACCACCGTCACCGGGCGCAGCGTGGGGGGCCCCGTGCGGGTGCTGAAGAACAGAATGGCCCGGGAGTACCTGCGTCTGGAGCAGGCGGGCGCGCCGCTGATGGAGCTGGAGAAGCTGACGCTGGGCGGGCTTCGCCGGGCGGTGCAGGAGGGCGACGTGGAAACCGGCAGCGTGATGGCGGGCCAGGTGGCCGGCATGCTGCGGGAGATCCGCCCCCTGCGGGAGATCTTCGGGGAGCTGTGCGCAGGCGGACGTCGGGTGCTGCGGGAAACGGAGGAAGCATGGCGGTGATGCTTGGCGGGAAGACCCTTCCCCTGCCGATCCTGCAGGGGGGCATGGGCGTGGGCGTGAGCCTGGACGGCCTTGCGGGAGCGGTAGCGGCCTGCGGGGGCATGGGGACGATCTCCGCGGCCCTGAGCGGCCTGCACGAGCTGGACTTCGACGCCGATCCCCACGGCGCAACGCTCCGGGCCCTCGACGCGCAGGTGCGCCGGGCCCGTGAAGCGGCCCATGGCGCGGGGCTGGTGGCGGTGAACGTGATGGTCGCCACCGCCCGCTACGCCGACTGTGTGCGCACGGCCATCCGCGCCGGAGCGGACGCGGTGGTCTGCGGCGCGGGGCTGCCGGTGGATCTGCCGTCCATCGCGGCGGAGGTTCCCGGGCATGACGCGGCCCTTGCGCCCATTGTCAGCAGCGGCCGGGCGGCGGCGGTGATCTGCCGGGCCTGGCTGAAGCGCGGCGGGCGGCTGCCGGACTTCGTGGTGCTGGAGGGGCCGCTGGCGGGGGGCCATCTGGGCTTCGCGCCGGAGGAGGCCCGGGCGGCGCAGGCGGGGCATCCGCGCCCGCTGGGCGAGCTGCTGCAGGAGGTGCTGACGGCCCTGTCGCCCTTCCGGGAGAAGGCGGGGCGGGATATTCCGGTGTTCGTGGCGGGGGGCGTGAAGAACGGCGGCGAAATGGCGGAATACATGCGCCAGGGCGCGGCGGGGGCGCAGTTTGCCACCCGGTTCATCACCACCCGGGAGTGCGACGCCAGCCCCGGCTTCAAGCAGCGGCTGCTGGACGCATGCCCGGAGGACGTCGCCATTGTGCAGAGCCCCGTGGGCATGCCCGGGCGCGCGCTGCGTTCGCCGCTGATCGGGCGGGTGGAGGCCGGGCTTCAGCCGAGGGTCGGGCGGTGCATCCGCTGCCTGCGGGCCTGCAATCCGGCCCAGGCGCCCTACTGCATCTCCCGGGCGCTGATCGCCGCCGTGCGGGGGGACTGGCAGAACGGCCTGTTCTTCTGCGGCGCCAATGCCGGGGACAAAAGTGCCGTTACCACGGTCAGGGATGAGATCACACAGATCATGAAGGAATGGAGCGAGGCGCAATGAGGCTTGGATTCCTGTACGCCGGGCAGGGCAGCCAGCATCCCGGCATGGGGGCGGATCTGTACGGGGCGTATCCGGCGTTCCGGGCGGTGTACGACGGGGCGCGGCTGGACTTTGACCTGAAGGAGGTCTGCTTCACGGACGGGCAGGGCGTGCTGAATCAGACGCAGTACACCCAGCCCTGCATGGTGGCCTTCGCGGCGGGGCTGACGGCGGTGCTGGCGGAAAGGGGCATCGCGCCATCCGCGGCGGCGGGGCTGTCGCTGGGGGAATACTCCGCGCTGCATGCCGCCGGTGTGTTCGGCGCGCAGACCGCCGTGGAGCTGGCGGCCTTCCGGGGCGCGGCCATGGCCTGGGCGGCGAAGGGCGTCGACAGCGCCATGGCGGCGGTGATGGGCATGGAGCGGGAGCCGCTTCTCCGGGCCTGTGAGGAGGCCTCGGCCCGGGGCGTGGTGACCATCGCCAACTACAACTGTCCGGGGCAGCTGGTCGTCGGCGGGGAAAGGGCGGCGGTGGAGGAAGCCGTCCGTCTGGCGAAGGAGGCCGGCGCGCGCCGCTGCGTGCCGCTGAAGGTGTCCGGGCCCTTCCACACGTCGCTGATGGCCCCGGCGGGGGAGCAGCTGCGGGAGCGCTTCCGCGGCATGCGCTTCGGGGAAATGCGCATCCCGGTGCTCTTCAACTGCCTGGGGGACGTGATGGGCCCGGAGGACAGCATTCCGGAGCTGCTGGTGCGCCAGGTGCAAAGCAGCGTGTACATGGAGGATTCCATCCGGAAAATGGTGGCGATGGGTCTGGACGCGCTGGTGGAGATCGGCCCGGGGAAGGCGCTGTCGGGCTTTGTGAAGCGGATTGCGCCGGAGATGCCCGTCCACGCCGTGGAAACCGCGGCGGACGTGGAGCGCCTGAGGGAGGTGCTGGCATGAGGCTTGAAGGCAGAGTGGCCCTTGTGACAGGGGGAAGCCGGGGGATCGGCCGGGCGGTGTGCCTGGCGCTGGCCCGGGAAGGGGCGGCGGTGGCGCTGTGCTACGCGGGGAACGAGGCTGCCGCCCGGGAGACGGAGGAAGCCTGCCGGGCGCTGGGGGCGCAGACCCTCGCCCTGCGCTGCGACGTGACGGACGCGGAGGCTGTCAGGGACATGGTGGCCGCGGTGGTGAAGCGCTTCGGCCGGCTGGACGTGCTGGTGAACAACGCGGGCATCACCCGGGACGGGCTGATGATGACCATGCCGGAGGAGGCCTTCGACGCGGTGCTGGACGCGAACCTGAAGGGCGCGTTCCTGTGCATGAAGGCGGCCGCCCGGCAGATGCTGCGGCAGCGCTACGGGCGCATCGTGAACATGAGCAGCGTGGTGGGCCTGCGCGGCAACGCGGGCCAGGCCAACTACGCCGCCAGCAAGGCCGGGCTCATCGGGCTGACGAAATCCGCCGCCAGGGAGCTGGCGGGCCGGGGGATCACCGTCAACGCCATCGCGCCCGGCTACATCGACACCGACATGACCGCCGCCCTGCCCGAGGAGGTCAGGGCCCGGACGCTGGCGGCGATTCCGGCGGCGCGGCTGGGTCAGGCGGGGGAGGTGGCCGCGGCGGCGGCGTTCCTGGCGGGCGAGGACGCGGCCTACATCACCGGGCAGGTGCTCGGGGTGGACGGCGGCATGGGTATGTGACAGGGGCGCGCGGCAGGGGGCATGGCCGGCGCATCCAGGCGCGGCGGGTGAAGCCGCGGCCGCACCGGCCCGATGCCGGAAGCGCATCCGCCTCCTGCGCCCGATCCGCATTGGCGTCCGCCTGCCGGAGCAGGGACGCTGTGTGTCCCGGCGCGTTTCAGCCGGGCAACCTATTGATAAGGAGAGCAATTCCATGAAGAGACGTGTTGTGATCACCGGGCTGGGCGCGGTCACGCCCCTGGGCCTGACCATGGCGGATACCTGGCAGGGCGTGCGGGAGGGCCGGTGCGGCATCGGGCCCATCACCCGCTACGACGCATCCGCCCGGAAGGTGAAGCTGGCGGCGGAGGTGAAGGGCTTCGACCCAGAGGGCTGCCTGGGCAAAACGGAGGCCCGGCGGATGGGCCGCTTCACGCAGTTCGCGGTGGTCGCTGCCCGGGAAGCCATGGCCGACGCGGCCTTGACCCGGGACGCCCTGGACGCCGACCGCTGCGGCGTGATCATCTCCAGCGGCATCGGCGGGCAGTCCATCACCGAGGAGGAGCATGCCCGGGGCATGGAGCGGGGCTGGGATCGGGTGTCCCCCTTCTACATCCCCACGGCCATCAGCAACATGGCGGCGGGCCAGGTGGCCATCGACCAGGGCTTCCGGGGCATGTGCTCCTGCCCTGTGACCGCCTGCGCCGGGGGCAGCAACGCCGTGGGCGACGCCTTCCACTACGTCCGCGACGGCTATGCGGAGGTCATGCTCTGCGGGGGGACGGAGGCCAGCATCACGCCCCTGGCCATCGGCGGCTTCACCGCCATGAAGGCCCTGTCCACCGCGGAGGATCCCCTGCGGGCGTCCATCCCCTTCGACGGGGAGCGCGCCGGGTTCGTCATGGGCGAGGGCGCGGCGGTGCTGGTGCTGGAGGAGCTGGATCACGCCCTTTCGCGGGGCGCGGCCATTTACGCGGAGATCACCGGCTACGGCGCCACCTGCGATGCCTACCACATGACCGCCCCCGCCCCCGACGGCTCCGGCGGCGCGAAGGCCATGGCCATGGCCCTGCGGGACGGCGGCGCCCGGCCGGAGGACGTGGACTACATCAACGCCCACGGCACCTCCACCGTCCTCAACGACGCGGGGGAGACCGCCGCCGTCAAGACGGTGTTCGGCGAGCATGCCTGCCGGCTGATGATGTCCTCCACCAAGGCCATGACCGGGCATATGCTGGGCGCGGCGGGCGCGGTGGAAGCGGCCATCACCGCCATGGCCCTGCGGGAGGGCTTTGCTCCGGCGACCATCAACTATCGGGTGCCGGATCCGCGCTGCGATCTGGACGTGGTGCCGGGGGAGGGCCGCCGGGCGGATATCCGCCATGCGCTGTCCAACTCGCTGGGCTTCGGCGGGCACAACGTCAGCCTGCTGATGAAGAAGTGGGAGGAATGACCATGCAGATGAACAGCAACCGGATCGCGGAGATTCTGCCCCACCGCTATCCCTTCGCGCTGGTGGACCGCATCGTCGAGGGCGAGGAGGGAAAGTGGGCGCGGGGGATCAAGTGCGTCAGCGTGAACGAGCAGTTCTTCTGCGGGCACTTCCCCCAGGAGCATATCATGCCGGGGGTGCTGATCCTGGAGGCCATGGCGCAGGTGGGCGCGGTGCTGCTGCTGTCCGAGGAGGCGAACCGGGGGAAGATCGCCCTGTTCGGCGGGGTGAAGAACGCCCGCTTCCGCCGCAAGGTGATCCCCGGGGACGTGCTGGACATGACCTGCACCCTGACGGGCCGCCGGGGCCCCATGGGCGTGGGCCAATGCGAGGCGAAGGTGGGGGACGAGACCGCCTGCACGGCGGAGCTTATTTTCGTGGTGGAGGAGAATCACGATTGAAGTTTGCCCCCAAAGCTGATATAATGACGGAAAAGCAGCGGAAGGCAGGCGGCACACGTGCTGAGAGACGCGTTCTTCACGGTCTACACCAAGTTCAAGCTCCATTTCTACAAGGAAATCTTTCAGCGCTTCCAGAGCCGCGAGGCCAGCCTGACCACCGTGGAAACCTTCTCCATGGAGACCATCATGGCCCTGGGCAAGCCCACGGTGAACGAGTTTGCCAGCTTCATGTGCATCTCCTCGCCCAACGCGGCCTACAAGGTCAACAGCCTGATCCGCAAGGGCTACCTGCGCAAGGTGCAGTCCGAGGAGGATCACCGGGAGTATCATCTGGAGGTCACGCAGAAGTACATCGACTACTACAACATTTCCGTCAGCTACCTGGAGGAGGTCATGGAACGCATCGCCCGCCGCTTCACCCCGGAGGAATGCGGCAGGCTGGAGGAAATGCTGGAGATCGTCAGCCACGAGCTGATGCCCGAGGTGCAGATCCCCGACGTGAAGGCGTAAGCGGAAGCCTGACGGCGTACGGTCAGCCCGCGTGCGGATTCGTCCGTGCGCGGGCGCTTTGCGTCCGGGGGGGCGTCGGGGGAAAGGGCGCTTGCTATTTCCGGCGGATGATGCTATGATACCTTTATATCTGATTTGTCCGGCGGGCATGCGGCCCCGGGCGCGGCGGAAGGCTGGAGATCGGAATGGTTCTGTTTGTATTTGTCGTGTGCCTGCTGGCCAGCACCGTGGGCGGCATATGCGGCATTGGCGGCGGCGTGGTGATCAAGCCGCTGCTGGACGCCACGGGCATCATGAGCGTCAGCACGCTGTCGTTCCTGTCGGGGCTGACGGTGCTGGCCATGGCCGCCGTCAACGTGTGGAAGAACCGCCGCAGCAGGGCCATCGACGTGCGGCGCAGCGTGCCGCTGGGCGTGGGCGCCGCCCTGGGCGGGATTGCCGGGAAGCAGCTTTTCCAGCTGCTGAAGGCCGCCGTGGACGCGGAGCGGATCGTGGGGCTGGTGCAGTCCGTGGCGCTGGGCCTGCTGGTGCTGGGGACGCTGGCCTATGTGCGCAACAAAAGCCGCATCCGCACCCGCAACATCCGCAATCCCTGGCTGTGCGCCGCCGTGGGCGCGGTGCTGGGGGTGCTGTCCAGCTTCCTGGGCATCGGCGGCGGGCCCATGAACCTGGCGGTGCTGTACTATTTCTTCTCCATGGATACCAGGCAGGCCTCGGTCAATTCCATCCTGGTGATCCTCCTGTCGCAGCTGGCCAGCCTGGGCATGACGCTGGTCTCCGGCACGGTGCCGGACTTCGGGTGGGGCATCTTCGCCGCCATGGCTTCCGCGGGCATCCTGGGGGGCATGCTGTCCGCCCGGCTGCAGAAGAAGCTCTCCGCCGCCCGGGTGGATAGGCTCTTTGCCGGGCTGCTGGTGGTGATCTTCCTCATCTGCGTGTACAACGCGCTGAAGGCCCTGATGATGGCGTAACGGCGCATCCATGACAAAGGCAGAGGGAGACCGGTCAGGTCTCCCTCTGCCTTTTGCGTATCGGATGGCGGGCTGGCCCGCGGGGGATGTTACGCCCGGGATCCCATGGTCAGCATGGGCATGAACACGCCGCCCTGCACGCTGCGGCCGATGAAGGCCACATACCGGCCCGTGCGGGTGTCGTACCAGTCGGAGAAGGGCACGCGGGTGTCGGTGGTGCGCAGGTAACGGGCCAGCGGCGCGATGAGCCTGCCGAAGGTCTCCCTGTCCGCGGCCATGGCGGCGGTCCACACCAGCCAGTCGGACTTGGTGTAGTCCGCGCGGGAATCCAGGGGCAGACCGTACTGGTTGACGCGGGGCAGATAGCTTTCCGTTTCCTCCCGGTAGAAGGCGGCGGGCATGAGCCCCAGCCCCAGGGCCAGATCCCAGGCCAGGTTGTACTTCATGCTCCAGCCGCTGCCGTCGAAGGTCAGGGCGGTGCCCTGCGCGCCCCGGGCGCGGGACAGCCAGCTGTCAGCCATGGCGCGGGCGCGCCCGTCCCAGCGGCGGGCCTCCTCCTCCTGGCCGAAGCGGCGCATGATGCGGGCGTAGCAGGCGATGCCCACCAGCGCCTTGGCGGACAGGTTGACGTTGTGGCTCAGGTGACCGGCGAAATCGTCCGTGCAGAGCTGGTCGCCGGGATCCTCGCCGTAGCGGTCGAGGTAGCGCACCCAGCTGTCCAGGAGCGGCAGGCAGCCGCGGGCCAGGGATTCGTCCGCGCCGAAGGCCATGGCGGCCTCCAGCATGATCAGCATGTTGCCGCACTCCTCCACGGGCATCTGATAGTGGAAGTCGTACACGTCGGTTCCGGCGGGGTACAGGTAGAAGGGCGGATACACCGCGCCGTTGGGGACGTGCCTGCGGGCGGCGTACACCTGGCCGGTGGCGTAGGGATAGCGGCCCACGTCGTGCGGGGCGAAGTCGCAGTCCCACACGGGCAGGGCGGCGAAGGTCAGCACCGGACGGCACAGGGCGTTGACCAGCTCCGGACAGTAGCGCAGGAACAGCGGTATGGACGGATAGCTCACGTCCACCGTGCCGATGCAGCCGTTGGAGTCGTTCTCCTTGGACAGGAGCGCCATTTCGCCCTGGGGGGTGGCGATGAGCTTGTGGGCGGCGAAGGTATGCCGCCACGCCGCGCAGACGATCAGCCGGTAATCCTCCCCGCCGATGGCCCGGGCCTCGTCCATGAGCTCGGCGTCCAGTTGCCCGCAGGCGGCGGACAGCTCGTCGTGCCGGGCGTCGAAGGCGCGCAGCGCATCCACGATGGTTTTGCCGTCCCGCATGTACCAGGCGCGGCAGATCTCGCCAAAGTAGTTGATGGCGCCGATATCGTCATACCCCAGCAGCGCCGTGGCCGTGACGGGCGCGGCGGAAGCCTCCGCCTGCCAGCGGAAGGTCAGGCTGTGGGGATTGTTTTCCACGGCGCCCTGGCGGGAGGCCAGGTACAGGTAGCCCCAGTCGATGGTGATATGATCGCCGGAATGCCCCAGCACCCGCTGCTGCTGCTGCCCGATATAGGCCGTGTGCAGGCCGTCCAGGTCGTAGCGGAAGGAGGTCATGGCCGGCGGCACCTCGCCGTCGTAGCACAGCCTGTCCGACACGTCCAGCACAACCTCCGCCTGATGGGGCTGACCGTCGGCGCTTTCGAGGGTCAGGTCCAGGAAGGTGATGGGCGTGGAAAGCACGTCCAGATCCCGGGGCAGGGCGGGGGTCCAGAAGCGCGCCGTCAGCCGGACGCCGCAGGCCTCCAGCTCGCTGACGGTCTGCGTGGGGGTGACGCGCAGGGAACGGGTCTCCATGGCGGGGGAGGAATCCCGGCCCAGCCAGTGGCAGCGTCTGCCGTCAATGGTGATGAAGCCGTGCAGGGGCTTCACGGCGCCGGTCCAGTGTGCGGTTTCCGTGTCGGTCAGGGTATCGCCGGGCATCCATACCGAGAAATAGGGGTCGTTGGCCACAAGAGGCAGGGCTGGAAGGCGATCCATCATGATAGTGACTCCTTTTGTGCGTTGTTGGCAGGGCAAGCCGGGCGGCGGCTTCCGCGCCGGTCAGATGCAATCACAACATAGCACGGATGCATGCCCGTGTCAACTGGCGGCACGGAAAATATGGCGGAAAATCGCCCATATCGCGCCGCGTGACGGGCGATGCCGGAGACGGCGCGGCGCGCGTAACGTCCGCGGCCCGGAAAAAAAGGACTGCCGCATTTCCTGCAGCAGCCCTTCCGCTCACTTGATGACGCCCTTTTTCAGGATGACGTTGGCATAGGTGGCCTTCTCGCCGCTCATGATCACGGCGTAGCTCTTTTCCTTCACCCGGTCGTAGAAGGCGAAGCGTTCCACCTCCTCCAGGCAGGCGGCGCCGCGATCCTCGTGCCGGGCGAGGATCTCCCGGTAGACGTCCCAGATGGGGGTTTCCGTCCTGTCGCCGGGCACCACCTGCATCAGCGCGGCGGGATGCTCCACATACTGATCCAGAGGGATCAGCTGCAGAATGGCGTCCAGGATTTCCGGCACGCCGTGGCCGTCCATGCGGATGACCCGGGGGCACAGGCTCGCGCCGGGAAAGTTCGCGTCGCCGATGGTGATCTCGTCGCCATGGCCCATTTCGCACAGGATCTTCAGCAGCTCCGGGGGTAGAATCGCGGGAATACCTTTCAGCATGGGGGGTGCCTCCTTCATGATACGGAGCGGATCCGCCTGAGCCGCTGCCCCGGGATGCTCCGCGCGGTGATCGCGTCCTGCGGCGTAAAAAGGCCGTGGTTCCCCGCAAACAATCTGCCGGGAATCACGGCCCCGATTTGCGCGCCGGGGGAATCGCGTGTCAGGACGCCGCGTCACAGCGCAGCGTTCCGCACGCGCAGCGGTAGCTTACTGGTACAGGGTGAAGCTGACGTAATCGTACAGGTCGCCGTCGAAGTACAGCTTGAAGGTGTACTTGCCCGTGGGGATCTGGCCGTAGGCGTCCTCCACGTCGGTCAGGAAGTCCATGTACATCGAGAAAATCTCATAGTTGTAGGCGTACTGGTTTTCCAGCGTGAAGCTGGGCCACACAATGGTCGTCGGGGAGATGCCCAGGGGGGTTTCCAGCACCAGCTTGGCCTTGTATTCGCGGCTGTACTTCAGCTGGGGCCAGTAGATGCGCACCTCGAAGGTGTCCAGCGGATTGGACCTGGAATCGCTCAGGGAGAAGGAATCCTTGGTCAGCTTCAGGAACATGTTGCCGGTCTTGAACTCGCGGTAGATCGACACGGGGACGGAATAGTCGGTTCTGCTGCTGGTGCCGTCGGAGAGATCCTTCACGATGATGGTATATTCCCCGCCCGGAACAAGGTGGCCCAGCAGCGTGGAGGTGCCGGCGATGGAATCCTCATCGTAATAGTTGAGGAGCCAGTCATCCGTGGTATAGAGCACCTGGTACGGGCCGCCCGTGCCGCTCCACTTCACATAGGTATCGCCATTGTCCCTCTGGGTGACGGTAATGTTGGACACGCTCGCCGTCGCAACGCTCACGCAGCCAAGCACGAGAACCAGAACCAGGAGGAAGGATACTGTGCGCTTCATTCCAAAAGACTCCTTTCGTGATACACTTGCGTCCTTTGCGTCCGATTGCCCCGGATTCACGGCATATGCTGTTGAACGGCCGGCGCCTGCGGCACGGACGCCACGCCGCTTCCCCAAAGGTATGAAGCCCATGCTGACAGCAGACATCGGACAGATGCCTGGCCAACCGTTATACCAGCAGTATGATCCAGAATGCAACCTTTTCCAAATACGATAAATGAAGTATATCACCTTCGAAGCCTGCTTGTCAACCGTGCGGCCGGGGCCGAACACATAAAAAACGAAGCGTTTCGCAGCCGGAAGCTCTTTGGAATTGACACTGGACAAAACACGCTGCACCGACTATACTATCATCAGGATATCAGCCGGAACAATCAGGCGCAGTGTGGAGGAAAATGAATATGGATGCAAATCTGGTCAGGGACCAAATCTGCGACGTATGCCACAAGATGTGGCAGCTGGGCTGGGTGGCCGCCAACGACGGCAACGTGTCCGTGAAAATGGAGGACGGCACCTGGTGGATCACGCCCAGCGGCATCAGCAAGTCCTTCATTACCCCGGACAAGCTGATCCGCGTGGACAGGGACATGAACGTGGTGGAGGGCCCCGCAGGCTACAAGCCCTCCAGCGAGATGAAAATGCACATGC
The DNA here is from genome assembly GCA_051886675.1 of Aristaeellaceae bacterium. GTDB lineage: Bacteria > Bacillota > Clostridia > Christensenellales > Aristaeellaceae > UBA11524. The sequence continues at coordinate 66,759 of JBJEYH010000149.1, read as the reverse complement.
GCTGCTACGAGGAGCGGGAGGACGTGGGCGCGGTGGTGCACGCCCATCCCCCGACGGCCACGGGCTTCGCGGTGGCCAACAAGCCCCTCGACCAGTACAGCATGATCGAGACGGTGATCGCCATCGGCTCCATCCCCGTCACGCCCTACGGCACGCCCTCCACCTACGAGGTGCCGGACGCCATCGCGCCCTATCTCAAGGAGCACGACGTGCTGCTTCTGCAGAATCACGGCGCGCTGACCGTGGGCTGCGACCTGATCACCGCCTACTACCGCATGGAGACCCTCGAGCTGTACGCGAAAATCAGCCTGACGGCCCATCTGCTGGGCGGCGCGCAGGAGATCCCCCGCCCGCAGATCGACAAGCTCCTGGACCTGCGGGAGAACTACTATCACGTCACTGGCCGGCATCCCGGCTACAAGAAATATTCTGAGGAGGAATAACCATGCTTTATCCGAAGATCGGTATCCGCCCCGTCATCGACGGCCGGTGGGGCGGCATCCGCGAGGGCCTGGAGGCCCAGACCATGGGCCTGGCTGACGCGGCCAGGGCGCTGATCGAAACCCTGCGCTATCCCGACGGCGCCCCCGTACAGGTGGTGGTCAGCCCCTGCACCATCGGCGGCGGCGCGGAAGCCGCCCGGTGCGAGGAGTTCTTCTCCACGCAGAACGTGGTGGCCACCCTGACCGTCACCCCCTGCTGGTGCTACGGCATGGAGACCTTCGACATGAACCCCGCTACCATCAAGGCCGTGTGGGGCTTCAACGGCACGGAGCGGCCCGGCGCGGTGTATCTGGCGGCGGTGCTGGCGGCCTATGCCCAGAAGGGTCTGCCCGCCTTCTCCATCTACGGCCGCGACGTGCAGGACATGGGCGACCGCTCCGTCCCCGACGACGTGGCGGAGAAGATCCTGCGCTTCGCCCGGTGCGCGGTGGCTGTGGGCTGGATGAAGAACAAGGCCTACCTGAACATCGGCGGCGTGGCCATGGGCATCATGGGCTCCTTCTGCGACACGCAGGTGATGCAGAAGTACCTGGGCCTGCGCGCCGAGTGGGTGGACATGACGGAGATCCTCCGCCGCGTGACGCTGAACATCTACGACCAGGCCGAGTACGAGAAGGCGCTTGCCTGGATCAGGGCCAACTGCCGCGAGGGCTTCGACGTGAACGCCGGCAAGGATCTGCCGGAGATCATCCGCCGCAGCAAGGTGGTGGACGCGGACAGGGACTGGGAGTTCATCGCAAAGTTCAGCGTGATCGTCCGCGACCTGATGTTCGGCAACCCGAAGCTGGACGAGCTGGGCTGGCATGAGGAGGCCCTGGGCAAGAACGCGGTGGTCGGCGGCTTCCAGGGTCAGCGGCAGTGGACGGACTGGCTGCCCAACGGCGACTTCACCGAGGCGATCATGGCCTCCACCTTCGACTGGAACGGCCCCCGTCAGCCCACCGCCTTCGCCACGGAGAACGATACCCTCAATGGCCTGAGCATGCTGCTGGGCACGCTGCTGACGAACACCTCCCCCTGCTTCCACGACGTGCGCACCTACTGGAGCCCCGACGCGGTCAAGCGGGTCACCGGCTGGCAGCCTGAGGGCGCGGCGAAGGACGGCTTCATCCACCTGATCAACTCCGGCGCCACGGCCCTGGACTGCACGGGCGCGGCGGGCGGAAAGATGAAGCCCTTCTGGGAGATGACCGACGCGGACATGAAGGCCTGTCTGGAGGCCACCGACTGGTGCCGCGCCAATTACGAGTACTTCCGGGGCGGCGGATTCTCCAGCCACTTCCGCACCCAGGCCGAGATGCCCGTGACCATGCTGCGCCTGAACATCGTCGAGGGCGTGGGGCTGTGCCTGCAGATCGCCGAGGGCTCCACCGTGACCCTGCCCGACGACGTGCACAGCACCCTCGACAAGCGCACCGATCCCACCTGGCCCACCACCTGGTTTGCGCCGCGGCTCACCGGCGAGGGCGCGTTCGCGGACGTGTACAGCGTGATGGCCAACTGGGGCGCGAACCACGGCGTGACGGTCTACGGCCACGTGGGCGCGGATCTGATCACCCTGGCCAGCATGCTGCGCATTCCGGTGGCCATGCACAACGTGCCCGCCGACAAGGTGTACCGGCCCCATTCCTGGGGAGCCTTCGGCACCCAGGACGCCCAGGCCGCGGACTACGCCGCCTGCAGGCACTACGGCCCGCTCTACGGCAGGCTGTAAGCGACGCGGCTTCTGGCTGCGGTGGCTGCCTGCATTGCCTGGGGCAGCGGCCGCTGCCGGCGTCATATCCTTTGCTGCCAGCCTCCTGCTGCGGGGGCTGGCAGTTTTTTGTACGGCCCGTCCGCACAGGAAAGCCCGCGCGGCAGCTCTGGCTGACAGCGCGGGCATCACGGCGGCATGCAGCATCGGCTGCGCCGGGGGAAGCAACGGGCGGCATGACGGCCCATGCGCCGGGCCTGCCGATCCCTTCAGGGCATGGGGCATGCGCAGGGAAGCGGGCCGGCGAACGGGGGAGCCGCGCACCGGCCGCGGCAAGCGAAGGGGGAAGCCGTGGCCCAAAGCCCGTCCTCAAGGCGCGGCGTGGGGCATGGCGCTTTCAGTGAGCGGCTGCAGCGCGGCAGGGCCGCCGATGCCCGCAGGGGACAGGGCGGCAACTGCGCGCTGATCAGCGCCGCCGCGCCCATGGATCGCCATCCGCCGGAAGGCGCACGGCGGCATCCGGAGCGGGCACGTCAGCCGCGGAAGCCCGGCGGCGCGGACTGCGCTCGGCCCCCTGGTCAGCCGAGCTTCCAGCTGACCGCCTGCTGCCGCATATCCACAAACCGGCGGTAGATGCCCTCCTCCTGCATCAGCGCGTCGTGGGTGCCCCGCTGCACGATCCGGCCCTGATCCACCACCAGGATCTGATCCGCGCCCTGCACGGTCTTCAGCCGGTGGGCGATCATGATGATCGTCTTTTCCCGCGTCAGCTCCGCGATGGCCTCCATCAGCTCCTGCTCGTTCTCGGGATCCACGTTGGCGGTGGCCTCGTCCAGGACGATGATCGGGGAATCCTTCATGATCGCCCGGGCGATGGACAGCCGCTGCCGCTCGCCGCCGGACAGGGTGCCGCCGCGCTCGCCGATGACCGTGTCATACCCCTCCGGCAGGGCCATGATGAAGTCGTGGCAGCGGGCCTTCTTCGCCGCGGCGATCACCGCCTCCATGGGGGCCTCCGGCTGGCCGAAGCGGATGTTGTTGGCAATGGTGTCCCGGAAAAGGTACACGTTCTGGAACACGAAGCTGAAGTTCTTCATCAGGCTGTCCATGCTGTAGTCCCGGAGGTTCCGCCCGTCCAGGGTGACCGTGCCCGCGTCCACGTCCCAGAACCGCGACAGCAGATGGCACAGCGTGGTCTTGCCCCCGCCAGAGGGCCCCACGATGGCGGTGGTCGTCCCTTCCGGGATGGTCAGGGACACGCCGTCGATGATCCGCTTGCGGTCGTAGGAGAAGACGATGTCCTTCGCCTGCAGGGTATGCGTGGCGGGGGTCACGTCCGCGCCGGCAATGTCCATGGCGGGCAGCGTCAGGATCGCGTTGGCCTTGTCCACGCAGGTGTCCACAATGCGGATCAGCGCCGAGTGCGTGCCGGCCTTCTCCAGCCCCTCCGTGACCATGAAGGAGCAGATCACCATCATCACGCAGCTGAGCAGGCTCATGGAGCCGGTGGTGTACAGGTACAGCGACAGCATCGCCGCCCCCGCGCCGATCAGCTTGGCCACCAGGTTCTGCAGCGTCATGTAGGGAATCAGCGACAGCTCCATGTCGGTGTTGGCCTTCACGTTTTCGTCGATGGCAGTTTCCACCCGCCGGTTGTACTTGCCGGACAGGTGGCAGGACTTGACCTCCGCGATGCCCCGGATGTACTCCAGCACCTTTTCCACGACCGCCGTGTCGCTGCGGGTCTTTTCGGGGGTTTTGGCCCGGGAGGCCCGCTGCAGGAGGCTGTTGGCCAGGAAGTAGAGCGCCATCCCGCCCATGACCAGCAGCCCCACCCGCACGTCGAAGCACAGCAGCATCAGCGTGATGACCCCGGTGGTGAACACGCCCTCGGTGACCATCATGACCACCCTTGTGCCCACGTCGGAGAGATTCTCCATGGTGTTGGTGGTGACGGAGGTGATGTAGCCCAGGCTGTTCTCGTTGAAGTAGCCCATGGGCAGATAGCGCATGTGCTCGGCGATCTCGATGCGCTTGCTGGCCGCGGTGCCGTAGCCGGCCTCTGTCTGCAGCATGGTGGCCTTGTACTTGACCACGGACGAGCCGATGATGGATACCAGCATGATGGCCAGCGACGCGAGGATCGCGCCATTGGTGATGTTCCCGTCCAGAATGGCCTGCAGGATCACCGCGATGGCGGGGATCTTCAGCGCCAGGAACAGCGCGGCCACCACCCCCAGCACGATGGACAGGTAGAACTTCCTGCGGTTTTCCCCGCTGCAGAAGCGGAAGAACTTCTTCAGAATGTCAAGCATCGGATGCACCTCCTGTCAGGCTGTCCCGGGAGGAAATGTGGGCGTTCCAGAGCCGGCCGTAGAGCGCGCAGCCCTCGAGCAGCTGCTCATGGGTGCCGGCAGCCTCGACCCTGCCGCCGTTGACCACCACGATCTGATCCGCGTCGGTGACGGTGGACAGGCGGTGGGCGATGACGATGAGCGTCCTGCCCTTGACCAGCTTCGCCACGGACTGCTGGATGAGGGCCTCGTTTTCCGGGTCGGTGTAGGCGGTGGCCTCGTCCAGAATGATCACGGGGGCGTTTTTCAGCATGGCCCGGGCGATGCTGATGCGCTGCCGCTCGCCGCCGGAGAGATGTCCGCCGCCGCTGCCCGCCACCGTGTCGAAGCCGTGCTCCAGGCTCATGATGAACTCGTAGCAGCCGCAGTCCCTCGCGGCCTGCTCCACCTGAGCGTCCGTGGCGGTGAGATCGCCCATGCGGATGTTTTCGCGGATGGTGGTGTCGAACAGGAAGTTGTCCTGGGACACATAGGCCACCAGGCGGTGATAGTGCTCCGGGGAAAGCCTGCGGATATCCGCCCCGCCGATGGTGATGCTGCCGCTGTCCACGTCCCACCAGGAGGCGATCAGCCGGGCGATGGTGGACTTGCCGCTGCCGGAGGGCCCCACCAGGGCGTTCACCGTGCCCTCCCGGAAGGTCAGGTCAACGCCGTGGAGCACCTCCTTCTCCCCGTAGCTGAAACGCACATCGTTCAGGCGGACGTCGCAGCCCTGGGGCGCGGCCTCGTCCCGTTCGGGGCGGGGCAGCTCCTCCGCGCCGATGATGGATACCACCTCGCCCAGCACCGTGCGGAGCTTGGCCAGGTCGTCGTTGTAGGACATGCAGCCGATGATGGGCGTGATCAGCCCCATGGCCAGAATCACGATCATCACGAAGTCCGGCACCGCCAGGCTTCCGCCCCGCACCAGCAGCGCGCCGACGGGCAGCACCGTGACCAGCGTGGCGGGCATGATGTTCATGGCGAAGGTGAAGTACACGTTGCACTTGCGCATCCAGTCCACGTAGCTGGCCGCGCCCTCCCTGGCGGCGGCGACGAACTTCTCATAGGAGCTCTTCGCCTTGCCGAAGACCTTGATGACCTCGATGCCGCCGATGTATTCCACCGCCGTGTCGTTGAGGTTCTTCGTGGCGCGGACGGTGCGGCCATAGTTCTCCTCGTAGCCCACCATCATCAGCATGAAGCAGACAAACCCCACCGGCAGGGTGATCAGGGACACCAGCGCCATGCGCCAGTCGATGGCCAGCAGACACACGATGGTTGCCGCCACCACGCAGACGTTCCCCGTGACCTCCGGGATCACATGGGCCAGGGTGGTCTCGATGCTGTCGATGCGCTCCACGAGAATGTTCTTCAGCTCGCCCGAGCCGCGCTTCTGCACGTCGCCCAGGGGCATCCTCTCCAGCCGGGCAAGCCCCTGCCTGCGGATATTCCCCAGCACCGCGAAGGTGGCCACATGGGAGGCCGAGGTGGACAGGGCGTGGAGCACCACCCGCAGCAGCCACATGCCCGCCATGATCAGGCAGTCCGCGGCATACCCGGCGAAGCTCCGGTCGCCGCCCAGCAGCCGCTGGATCACATGGGCCATGACCAGATACGGCAGCATCTGGAACGCCGCGCCCGCCGCGGCCAGCAGCACGCTGGCGACGTAGCCGCTCCTCTTCTGCCCGGCGAATTCAAGAATCCAGGCGGCCGTACCCTTTTCCTTTTTTCCTTTCACAGGAGATCCCTTCTTCCGTTGCATTTTCTGTATTCCAGCGGCGCCATGCCGAATTGGGCGCGGAACACCTGGCCGAACTTCCCGGGATTGTCATAGCCGCACTGGACGGCGACCTCCGTGACGGGCTTCTCCCGTTCGGTCAGCAGGATGACCGCGGCCCGGCTCATCCGGTATGCCTTCAGGTACTGATGGATCGGCTTGCCGTAGATGCTTTTGAAGCACTGCTTCATGGCGGTCAGGCCCAGGCCGAACTGCGCCGCCAGCTCCTCCTGCGTATGGTTCGCCCGCAGGTCGGAGGTGATCAGATCGTGCAGCGCATGGATTTTCTCCACCTGCGTCCGGCAGAAATACGGGCGGGCGCGTCCGTCGTCCGCCAGCTCCACGCCCTCCAGATAGACCAGCAGCTCCATCACCTTGAGCTTGAAATAGTCCATCTGCGACCGCTTCGGCAGATGGTACAGCTGCATGAACACGTTGTCGATGGAGGCGTCCGCCGGCAGCACGCTCGCCTTCCCCGCGCCGCAGAACTTGCGCAGCATCGCCTGGATATCCACGGCGAAGGCGGGCATCTTCTCCCGGATGGACGCCTCCGCCAGCCCCGTCTGGAACCCGATGGTCACCCCGTGATAATGCCGCAGCGGAAAGCGCACCTGGCCGCTGTGATGGATGCGGGTGTCGATCCGCACCTCCCCCCGGTTCAGGCAGCAGCACAGCCCGCCGTCCACGTCCATCTCCATGCAGCCCTCCCGGCAGTGATCCACCGCCAGCAGGCTGCCCCTGCTGCGGAACCGGGAGCAGCATTGCGCCATGTGAAAATCGTTGAACATCAGATAGACGCCGTCGAATACCCGGTACATGGTCATGACGCCTTCGCCGGTTTCATCCGACAGCTTCATGACCTTGCAGTCCCCGTCGGCGAGCACCAGATCCACGTTGCTCCCGGCGATGCCCCGGTCGATCATGTCCCAGATGGATTCCTCGCCGCATCCCATGGCCGCCCTGTCACCTCCCGCGCCGCAAGGGCGGCGTCCGGCCCGTCACCCTTGAGTTAGTTATAGCTAACCATCAGCCTGAAAGACAGCCCCTTCCGGGGCGCTCTCATGATAGCATGGGACGGCCCGGCACGCTATGCCGAAACCGTCGCTTTTGATCCGTTTGGTCAGCTGATTTGGCGGGGCGCCGCGTCCGCCGCCGGCCGGGGCGCGAACCCGGCGCCGCGCTTTCTGATCACGCAGTGCAGCCGGAAGCCCTTCCGGACCTCATAGGATTCCAGCGTCAGGCCGCTCGCCTGGCAGAGCCCCTGCAGATCCTCCCGGGAATACGCATGCACGTCGCCCTTGCGGAGCACATGGTTGATCAGGGGAATCTCAACGTGGTTGATGAGCCACATCACCAGCGGACTGCCCGACGCCATGTCCCGCAGGATGAGCCTGCCCCCCGGACGCAGCACCCGGCGCAGGCTTTGGAAGAACTGATCGGGATTCGGGTAATGGTGAAAGCTCATCGAACAGGTGACCACATCGAAGCTGTCGTCCGCAAAGGGCAGGTTTTCGCAGTCGCCGGTCACAAAGCGGACGCCGTCAAGCCGCTTGCTCAGGGCGGCCGCGATCATCTTTCCGGACAGGTCGATCCCGGTGTAGCGTTTGCCGGGGCAGTCCCGCAGGAACAGGCTGAGCATCGCTCCGGTGCCGCAGCCCGCGTCCAGCAGGTCGGAGAAGGGCTCCTTCATCACTTCAGCCAGCACGTCGGGGTAATCCCTGCGGCACATGGTATAGACGCCTGCGCTGCCGCCGTCAAAGGCTGCGGCCGCCCGGTCGAATTCCCGCAGCGACAGCCGCTTGTATTCTTCGTCCGTCATGGCATTCATGCTCCTTTCCTGCACTGAAAGACCGCCATGCTCTGTATCGTTTGCACGTCCGCCGCCTGATACAGGGCGCTCAGCCGTACCGCCAGGCTCTGCGCCGTTTCGTAGGGCGGGGTGAAAAAGCCCATGGGCGTATACAGATGCCTGATGAACCAGTCGGTTCGCCGGCTTTCGCCCCGGACGTAGAAGCAGCCGCAGAAGATCCCGCCGGGCCGCAGCACCCGGAAGGTCTCCCGGTAGGCCGCCTCCTTGTCGGGGAAGGCGTGGAAGCCGTTGAGCGACAGCACCAGGTCGAAGCTGCCGTCGTCGAAGGGCAGCCTGCCCACGTCCCCCTGCTGGAAACGCACGTTGCCCAGCCCCAGGCCTTCGGCCCTGCGCCGGGCCTGCGCCATCATGTCCGGGGAGTAGTCCAGGCAGGTGATGTCCGCCCGGGGCAGGGTTTGGTAGACCGGCATGGTCAGCACGCCCGTGCCCACCGGCACCTCCAGCAGCCTGCCGGCAAAAGCCTCCGGGATGCCGGACAGGGCCTGCGCCAGATAGCGGTCGTTGGTCTTCCGGTTCATGCGCCACACCAGCCCGCAGACCAGCCGTCCCGGCAGGGTGGAGCAGGTGATCATCCCGTCGTAGAAGGTCGCCTCCCGCCCCAGAGAACGGTAGGCGCGCCGGATGTCACGGCGATGGTTCATGACGTTGCCTCCCTTCAGGGGCGTCGGAGCCGCGCCCTCCGCCCGCGCAGCGCGCCGCAGATTCAGGGCGTCCTGCCCACGCCGGGCAGCCGCTGCGTCCTTGCCCGGTCCTCCGTGTCATCGGATTCGTCGTAGGGGTCGAAGGGCGCGGCGGGATCGGGCGCGCGCCGCCGGAAGGGCGAGCAGACCCTGTCCCTGTGGGCAAAGGCAAACTCGAAATCCTCCGTCCAGCCGGTGTGGCCGGTCAGGATCACCGGGCGGAGCCTGCGCTCCTTCAGCCTGCGCTCCAGCGCCGCCAGGGACTGCACCGCCAGACGGTTGTCCTCCGCCAGCGCGCTGATGAAGCTGTAGCCCCCGTCCGCGCCCAGCCAGAGGGTATCGCCGGTGAACAGATACCGCTCGTCGATCAGATACGCCAGATGCCCCCGGGTATGCCCCGGCACCAGAAAGCATTCGACCCGGATGCCATCGATGCGGAAATCCTCCCCGTCCCGCAGCAGCACCCTGTGGTTGGGGATCGTGACCTGCGGCAGCCGGTACAGATGATACATCACCTTCCGGCGCAGCTCCCCGGCAAGGTAGCGGTTCTCCACCTCGCCCAGGTACAGCCGGGCCTCCCGGAACAGACCGGGGCTGTCGGCTTCCACCGCGCCCACGTGGTCGGTGTCCAGATGGGTGACGAGCAGATGCCGGATGCTCCCCGGGTCAATGCCCAGCCAGCCCATCTTCTCCTCCAGCCGGGCGTAGTTGTAGCCGGCGTCGATCATGAGGGTGGTATCCCCCCGGCGGTAGAAGAAGACGTTCGCCGACCATTCCCGCACGCATGCCACATGATCATCCACCCAGCCGGTGTTCAGGGGCCGGAACAGCTCCCTGCCCCGGCAGAGCCTGCCCATGACCCTCCGCTGAACGTCCGTTGCCTGCCTCGACATCGCAATCCCCCCGTTTCCGCCCTGCCGTACAGGGCGCTGTCTCTCCCCCGGCGCGGATGGCGCGCCTTACCAGGCCTGCAGCGTGCGGCGCACCCTTGCGTCGATATCCTCCCGCGTGGCCCGGCATTCCCCGGGATACTCCCTGCCGGCGCGGAAGGCCATGCGCACCAGCAGCCCGGAGCCCACCGGCAGCATCATGCGCAGCATCCCCTCCGGAAACACGAAATGCGTCCCGTGCAGATACAGCGCCAGCTCGTACTGGCTGTCGTGGGGCAGAGCCTTCAGGCGCGCGTCCATCCGGCGGATGTATTTGCAGGTGTCCCAGAGCACGTCGTCCTCCGCGCCCACGAAAAGAATCCTGCCCCGGATGTTTTCCACCCGGATTCTTTCCTCCTCCCGCAGCGGATGCAGGCGCTCGGACTCGTCAAACATTTTCCGGGAGGCCACCATGTCGCCGCCCTCCTTGGCTTCCCTGCGGATCATCTGCCAGTACTGCGGATGCCGGTAGGCGTAGGGCAGGTAGGGCAGCGGCTTTCCGCCGAGGGTGACGGCGGATTCCCCGTCGGCGGGGCGCTCCTTCATGCCGTCCCTGCCGTCCCGGAGGAAGCCCTCCATGATGAAGTCGCAGGGCGACATGGCGATGGTCAGCGTGATGTCCGAGCAGCAGGACGCCGCCGCCAGCGCCAGCATCCCCGTGGTGGACGCCCCGACGATCCCGATTTTCCGGTTGCCCTTCTGTTGGATGACCTCGATGGCCCGCCCGATGCGCTCCAGCGGATAGCTGTGATGGCCGTAGTCCTTCCTCGAGGGCGCCATGGTCATGACGCTGCAGCCCTGCCGCATCAGCCATTTGGCACCGGTGCGGGCCAGGCGGTCGTCAATGTCGTCGCCAAGCATGGCGATCATGCACCGGTCCGCGCGGCCCGGATGCGGATAGTACGCGCCAAAGAAGCCGTCCTTTTCCACTGAGAAGTATTCCCGTTTCATCGACATACCTGTCCGCTCCTTTCGTCTGCCGTGAAAGTTAGCAGCCCCTAACCGCGGAACAAAAGAACGCGGTTAGCGTATCCTAACCACCATCATCTTAGCACGTTGCGCCCCCGCTGTCAATGAGGGCTGCCGGATTTTTCTGCGCGTTCCCGGCGGCATCCGGCCGGCGCGGCGAGGCAGGCGGAATGCCAGCCATTGGATGGCCCGGAAGGGTTGACAAACGCGCCGCGGCATTGTATACTGTCAGGGAGTTAGCTTATTCTAACCGCTGCCGGAGCGGACGTGCTCCGCAGGCCGGTGAACGACGCGCTGCTGACGGATGATCCATCCGTTCTTTTTTCGGGGCGCGGTTAGGTATGTATAACTCCCATCGCGGATCCGTGCAGGGCTCCGGCGGACGCTCCGCGCACCCGCACAACGCTGAAATCACAGGACAGGGGAAAGAAATCGCATGATGATCAACAAGCGTCTGATCCGGATGGTTCCGGAGAGCAAAAGGACGATTGCCGCCAACGTGGCGCTGCAATGGATCGGCCTGCTGGCGAACATGGCCCTCATGACGCAGCTGGCCCGGCTGCTGAACGCCCTGTATCAGGGACAGGCCGACTCCCCGCTCTGGCTGACGACCGGCGCGGTGGCCGTGATCGCCCTGCTGGTCAGGGTGGTCTGCACCGTCGGGGCGTCCCGGATGAGCTATCTGTCGGCCCGGTTCGTCAAGGATACCCTGCGCAGGCGCATCTACGAAAAGCTGCTGCGGCTGGGCAGCGCCTACAGCGGGAAGGTCAGGACCAGCGAGGTCGTGCAGGTGGCGGTGGAGGGCGTCGATCAGCTGGAAACCTACTTCGGCGCCTATCTGCCCCAGTTTTTCTACGCCATGCTGGCGCCGCTGACGCTGTTTGTGGCGCTGTGCTTCGTGAGCGTTCCCTCGGCGGTGGTGCTGCTGATCTGCGTGCCGCTGATTCCCGTGGCCATCGCCGCGGTGCAGACCTGGGCGAAAAAGCTGCTGAGCCGCTACTGGGATCAGTACACCGCCCTGGGCGACACGTTCCTGGAAAACCTGCAGGGCCTGACGACCCTCAAGATCTATCAGGCGGACGAGGCCAGGCACCGGGAGATGAACGAGCAGGCCGAGCAGTTCCGCCGGATCACCATGAAGGTGCTCACCATGCAGCTCAACTCCATCACCATCATGGATCTGATCGCCTATGGCGGCGCGGCGCTGGGGGTGATCATGGCCGTCACGCAGCTTCGGGCGGGGCAGGTGGGCCTGGGCGGCGCGCTGCTGATCATCCTGCTGGCGGCGGATTTCTTCATTCCGATGCGCCAGCTGGGCAGCTACTTCCACATCGCCATGAACGGCATGGCGGCCAGCGACAAGATCTTCCGCCTGCTGGACGCCCCCGAGGAGACGCCCGGAACCCGCCTGCCCGAGGGGTATGGCATCGCGCTTGAGGGCGTGCGGTTTTCCTACGACGGCCAGCGCGAGGTGCTGCGGGACGTGAGCATGGTCTTCCCCGAGGGCAGCTTCACGGCCATCGTCGGCGAAAGCGGCTGCGGCAAGTCCACGGTCACCGCGCTGCTCACCGGGCAGAACCGCGGCTTCACCGGCAGCGTGACCATCGGCGGCGTGCCGGTGGCGGAGCTGCGCGAGGATGCGCTGATGCAGACCGTAACCTGCATCGGGCATGCCAGCCGGCTGTTCATCGGCACCGTGCGGGACAACCTGCTCATGGCCAGGCCCGACGCCACGGACGAGGCGCTCTGGCAGGTGCTGGAGCAGGTGAAGCTGGCGGACTTCCTCCGCGCGGAAAAGGGGCTGGACACCCCCCTGACCGAGCAGGGCAGCAACCTGTCCGGCGGGCAGCGGCAGCGCCTGGCGCTGGCCCGGGCCCTGCTGCACGACAGCCCGGTGTATATCTTCGACGAGGCCACCTCCAACATCGACGTGGAAAGCGAGAACGATATCATGGCGCAGATTCACGCCCTGGCGAAGGTGAAAACCGTCATCCTGATATCCCACCGGCTGGCGAATGTGACCGGTGCGGACAACATCTATGTCATGCAGGACGGACGGGTGGTCGAGTCCGGAACCCACGCCACGCTCCCGCGGGAGGGCTGCTACGCGCGGCTGTGGCAGGCGCAGCAGGAGCTGGAGCAGTACACCGGAAGGGAGGCGATGGCATGAAGCGCACAAACTTCAGGGTCATGGCGCAGCTGATCGTGCTGGTCAGGCCGCTGACAGGCTACATGGCGCTGGCGGTGCTCATGGGGCTGATCGGGCATCTGTGCGCGGCGTTCATCACCATTCTGGGCGGATACGCGGCGCTGGACGCAATGGGCCTGGCGCCGCGCGTCGGCATGGCGGCCGCCGTCGGAGGGATGCTCGCCTTTGCGGCGCTGCGGGGGATCCTGCGCTACGCGGAGCAGGCATGCAACCACTTCATCGCCTTCAAGCTCCTGGCGCTGATCCGCGACAGGCTCTTTCGCGCGCTGCGCAGGCTGGCTCCTGCCCGGCTGGAGGGCCGGGACAAGGGCAACCTGATCGCGCTGATCACCTCGGACGTGGAGCTGCTGGAGGTGTTCTACGCGCACACCATATCCCCCATCCTGATTGCGCTGCTGTTCGTGGGGGTGATGTGCGGGTTCATCGGGTCGTATCACTGGCTGCTGGCGGTGGTGGCGCTCGTCGCCTATGGGGTGATCGGCGTGGCGATTCCCTTTGTGACCTCCGGCGTCAGCGGCGACGACGGCGCGCAGTTCCGCCGCAGGAGCGGCGCGTTCAGCAGCTTCATGCTGGACAGCCTGCGGGGCCTGACGGAGATCCTGCAATACGGCCAGGGCGAACGGCGGCTTGCGGAGCTGCAGGAGCGCACCGACGCCCTGGCCCGCGACGAGGAGCGGATGAAAAGACGCGCCGGCATCAATATCGCCGTCACCAACCTGACGGTGCTGCTCTTTGACCTGCTGATGCTCCTTGCGGCGGGGATGCTTTACCAGCGGGGCGTCCTCAGCTTCGAGGGCGTGCTGATTCCGACGCTGGCGCTGTTTGCCTCCTTCGGGCCGGTGATCGCCCTGGCGTCCCTGGGCAGCACGCTGCAGAACACGCTGGCGGCCGGCAACCGCGTGCTGGATATTCTGGCCGAGGAGCCGGTCACCCGGGAGATCGAAGGCTGTCCGGAAATCGGCTTTGACGGCGCGTCGGTTCAGGGCGTCCGCTTTGCCTACGACAACGAGGAGATCCTGTCGGACGTGTCGCTGGAGATTCCGCGGGGGGCCGTCATCGGGATCACGGGGCGCAGCGGCAGCGGCAAATCCACGCTGCTCAGGCTGCTGATGCGCTTCTGGGACGTTCAGCAGGGCAGCATCCGCATTTCCGGCGCCGACGTCCGCCAGGTCAACACCGGCAACCTCCGCCGCCTGGAGGGCTTTGTCACCCAGGATACCCACCTGTTCTGCGACAGCATCCGCAACAACGTCCGCATTGCCCGCCAGGACGCTGCGGACGAGGAGATCATCGCCGCCTGCAAAAAGGCTTCCATCCATGATTTCATTGTCCGCCTGCCCCGGGGCTACGACACCTCCGTGGGCGAGCTGGGCGATACGCTCTCCAGCGGCGAACGCCAGCGCATCGGCATGGCCCGCGCCTTCCTGCACGACGCCCCCCTGCTGCTGCTGGACGAGCCCACCAGCAATCTGGACAGCCTGAACGAGGCTGTGATCCTCAAGTCGCTGCACGAGGAACGCCGGGACAGGACCATCGTGCTGGTATCCCACCGGCAATCCTCCATGCGCCTGGCGGACACGATCTTTTCCGTGGAGCACGGGCGGATCAGCTGACGGCTCAGACCCGGGCGGTCACGCGGCATTCCGTTCTCCCGGACGCGCCTTCGCCATCCGGGCGAACGCCCCAGGAATCAAACAAGACAGGAGAAGAACGCATGAACCTCAAAAAGGCTGTTTACATCACCATCGGCTGCGTCAGCGCCGGACTGGGCGCGCTGGGGGCCGTGCTTCCGCTGCTGCCGGCATTCCCCTTCCTGCTGCTGGCGGCCTTCTGCTTCGGCAAAAGCTCTGAAAGGCTGCACACCTGGTTCACCGGCACCCGGCTCTACAGGAACAATCTGGAGAGCTACGTCCAGGGCAGGGGCATGACGCGCAAAACCAAGGTGCGCATTATGATCACCGTCACCCTGCTGATGAGCGTCGGCTTCATCATGATGCATCAGGCGCCCGTGGGTCGGATTGTCCTGGCCTGCGTGTGGGTGTTCCACGTCATCTACTTTGTATTCGGCGTGAAAACCCTCTGCCCCGGCGAACCGGCCGGGCAATAATCCGGCGCATCAACGACCCCCATGCCCGCTCAGGATGCTTCGCCATCCGGAAGGCATGGGGGTTGCTTTTGTGCTGGGGATTTCTGCCGGGCGTCCGCCGTCAGCTGCGCGCCGTGAACCTGTACAGCGTGGCTTTCGCCGCCGTGGGCCGCAGGCACTGGGCATACACGCCGATCAGCGTGCCGGTGAAGCACTTCCCCGCGTCCTCGCGGCGCAGCACAGGGATGCTCGCCAGATGCACAGGCGTCTGGCCCTCGGCGGCGAAGAAAAGCCCGCAGGCGGTTCCGGAGGCTTCCACCCGAAGGGTCAGCCGGCCCTCCGGAGCCCTGAGCCGGACAGGCGCGCCATCGGGCTTCTGCCGCGTCACCACCATGTAGTCCTCGCCCGCCTCGCGCAGCTTGCCGAACCTGTAGTGGCCGTCGCAGGAAATGTAGATGGTCAGCCCGGCCTCGTCGCCGTCCTGGCAGGGGGTGAACGCCAGCTCCGCCTCAATGACGCAATCGATATCCGGCTGGCGGATGGCCATCAGCGTCGGCGAGCCCGTCTGATCCGTCAGGCGCACGGCCGAGGGCGTCAGCAGCAGGCCCTCCGGGGCGACCGTGTAGCATTCCCGGGCCGGATGGCGCACGAACAGCCACCGCGGCTCGATCCGGCTGAGATCGGCCTGCCAGACCCGGCCGCGCCGCTGGGGCGCGGACAGCGCGCCCTCGCAGTCAAGGCGGCTGATGCCGTCGGCGATCACCGGCCATTCGTCGCGCCATGCGACGGGCAGCAGGAAGGTTTCCCGGCCCATGTGCGAATACCACCGGTCATCCGGGCGGGTCGCCAGATGCACGCACCACCAGTTGCCCCGGCCATCCTCCACCAGATCGCCGTGGCCGCTGCAGGCCACGCCCGTTCCGGCGACGTACCGGTTGGTCAGCAGCGGATTGTGCGGACAATCCTCATACGGCCCCCAGACGCAGCGGCTCCGCGCGGCGGTGATCATATGCTCAAAGCCCGTGCCGCCCTCCGAGGCCATCACGTAATACCAGCCGCCAATGTGGTAGACGTGGGGGGCTTCCAGGTACTGCGGCCGATCCGCGGCAACGCCGTGCCAGATGGGCCGGGCGGGGCTGAGCAGCGCGCCGGTATCGGGATCGACCTCCGCCAGGGTGATGGCTTCACGCCCCTGGGGGTCGCGCTGGTTGGTGCAGTAGTACGCTTTGCCGCCGTCGAAGAGCAGCGAGGGATCAATGCCGTCCATCGCCACCGGCACCGGATCCGACCACCGGCCTGCGGGATCGTCCGTGCTGACGATGAAGTTGCCGAACTCCATGAACTTCGCCGTGACGTAGAACCGCCCCTGATGATAGCGGATGGTCGGGGCCCACATGCCGCGTCCCGCCGCCGCCCGGTCGAAGGGCAGCTGCTCCGGCCGGTCGATGCAGCTGCCGAGCTGCGTCCAGTTGACCAGATCCCTGCTGTGATAGACGGGGATGCCCGGGAAAAACTCGAAGGTGCTGGTCACCAGGTAGTAGTCGTCCCCCACCCGGCAGACGCTGGGATCGGGATTGAATCCGGGAAGAATGGGGTTGCGGTACTTCATGCGGAGGCTCCTTCCTTTTGTTGCGCGCAGGACGCGTGGCGTGCGGCGTCATGCCCGGCGGGGCGCGAGGCCGCTGACCGGGGGACATCGGGGACGGGGGCGTGATTGGGAGACAGGGCGCGGGCGTTCCCTGCCGCGCGGAAAAGGGCCGCGCCAGATGGACGAATCCGCCTTCCGCCCGGGCCGCATGGCCGCTCGCAGGAAGCCCCTGCTCCTGCTGGCGTCAGGGCCGCGGGGGCTTCCGACCGAATATTGCCAGGGGCGGGAAGCATATTTGCCGGGCGCGTCCCCTGTGTGCCGGATATTCCGGCCAGGCGCGGCGGATTTTACCGGGCAGGCTGGCGCGCCCCGGTATACAATGGGCCTGTACAGCGGCAGAGCGCATGGAAGGGCCGCAACAACATGCAACGCTCTGCAGACCCGGACGGCATGCTTTCCTCCTGGCATGCCGGGCCGGGTTATTTTTGCGCGGCGCAGGGCATGGTCAGGGTGATGACCGCGCCGCCCTCGTTCCCGATGGCCATGCGCATGGCGCCCTTGCTGTAATAGTGCAGGCGCAGGCAGGTGTTGATCAGCCCGATGTGTCCGCCGGTGGCCTCGATGGATACCGTGCCCGCTTCAATGTCGCGGATCCGGCTGCGCAGGCTCTGCAGCATGTCATCGGAGAAGCCGGTGCCGTTGTCGCGGATTTCCAGCACCAGCAGGCCCTGGTCGATATGCCCCGAGATGGACAGCCGGCGCAGCACGTTTTTCCCGTCGAAGCCGTGACTCAGCGCGTTTTCCACCAGAGGCTGCAGGGTCAGCCGGGGGACGGTGATGTCCCCCAGGTTGTCCGGCACGTCGATGCTGAATTCCAGGTTGTCCTCGTAGCGGGCCTTGGCCAGCGTCAGATAGCTGCGGACAAACCCGATCTCCTCGGCCATGGTGGCGGTCTGGGAGCGGGTGTCGGTGGAATAGCGGAGCATCCCGGCAAACTGGTCGCAGATTTCGATCACGTCGAAGTTGCCGCTCTCCATGGACCTGGCGCTGATGATGTTCAGGGTGTTGTAGATGAAATGCGGATTGATCTGCGTCTGCAGGGCGCTGAGCCGTGCCTGCAGCGCGCCCTCCCGCAGGGCCATTTCCGTGGAGGCCCTTTCCCGCAGCTGCAGCATCATGGCGTTGAAGACCTGCTCCAGCTCATGGGTTTCCCGGTCGGCGGGGGAGGTGACGGTTTCCGTCAGCGCGGACACGGCGCCGGGCGAGGTTTTCACCATGCTGTCGATGGGGATCTGACGCACCTTCCGGGTCAGCTTCCGGGTGGAGCGGGTCAGGCTCAGGGACACCAGGGAGATCAGCACCGACGTGGGAATCATGATATACATCGCCCGGCGGAACATATCCACCCGCAGCTTGAAGTTGTTGTCGTCATCATGGGCGGCGTTCTGGGCGATGACCAGATGCAGCGCGCCCTGCTCCATCACCGTGTGGTAGACGTTGTATTCCATCCCGCAGTCCTGCAGGGCCACGCGGGTGTATTCGTGCTGCGGCAGGTTCGCGGGCCAGGCGTACAGATCCTCCGTGCTGGAGTAGAACGTTTCGCCGCTCTCCTGATACACCTGCACCAGCACATTGGTGTTGTCCACGAATTCCATGATCCGGCCCAGCTGCTCCGCGCTCTTGGAAATCTCCAGATAGCCGATCACCTTGCCGTGATAGAACACCTTCTGCACAATGCCGTAGACCATGGCATCCTGCCGGCGGGAGAGGAAATCCCGGTGGGGCGGCAGCACGCAGTAGGAATCCGCGGCGTCGGCGGCGTCCAGCCACGGGAAGGAGGAGATGGTTTCCGCCGCCTGGGCGGAGCCGTAGGTCAGGGTGATGTCCTTGTCCGGGGGGACGGTGAGGTACATGCCCTCCCGCGTGTAGAAGGTGACCCGCTGATAGGCATCCACCAGGGGCGACTGGGACAGCTGCTGCAGGGCGACCTTCTGCGCGGCCTGCGCCATCTTCTGATCGTCGCTGTCATCGCGGATCATCTGGTTCAGCGCCGCCATGAAGGTGGAATTGCCGGTCAGCTCCTCCAGGGTCAGCTGCATCATGGAGAAATCCTGCTGGATATCCCGGTGGATGCTCACCGCCATGTTGTGAAAGCGCGCCTCGGTGAAGGCGTTGGCGCCCATAATCGAGATGTTGGCCGAATAGCCGGACAGCATCAGCAGCGCCGCGAGCATCATGGCGGAGAAAATCAGGATCATCTTTGCGCTCAGCCGCATGGCATGCACCTTCCCTTCCACAGGAAATTATAGCATACCAGGGCCCGGACGGGGAAGCGCAAAGCGCATCCGGAGGGCGTTTGTGCCGGATATTCCAGGCGGTGGTGCGGGATTTTCCAGCCGGTTCGGGATATGCCGTTTTTTTGCAGTTCCACGTTTTGAATCTTAACGTGTGCGCCCGCGCGCCGCGCGCTACAATGGGGGCGACGAAACGGGATGGACTGAACCCGGAATGTGAAGGAGGAATATCCATATGAAACGAATCGCTGCCGTCCTGCTGACGCTGGCCCTGCTGCTGGGGCTTTCCGCCACCGCGCTGGCCTATACGGACGGGAACCTGGAAGCCCCCCGGGCCGGGGATGTGGTCATCGACGGCGACCTGAGCGAGTGGGATACCTCGCGCATGCTGAAGATCGACAGCCAGAGCCAGATTATCGACCAGATTGAGCACTGGGACGGCGACGCGGACTGCTCCATGGAGGTCTATGCCATGTGGGATGAGGACAACCTCTACCTGGCCATGAAGATCCTGGACGACACTCCCCTGGTGTACCGCGAGGGCTTCCCCCTGGACGAGCTGGACGCGGTGATCTTCTTCCTCTCCACCGACCCTGACGCCGATCCGCTGCGCACCGAATACGCCGCCACCGACTGGCGCATCGTGCAGAGCGCCTACGGCTACAAGAACGAGTACGACTTCTTCAACTATGTCGACCGCAGCATGGTGGCGGATCCCCAGGGCTGGGAAACCCAGGGCGAGTACGGCGACGAGCTGGTGTTCGACGATTATGAGGCGGCCATCGCCCAGATCGAGGGCGGCATTGTCTGGGAGAGCAGGCTGCCCCTGCACAACCTGAGCAACGATGCGATCCAGCAGCTGGTTCCTGAGGCGGGGATGACCATCGGCTTTGACTTTTCCGTCCTGGACGTGGATCTGCCCTGCCCGGGCATTCACAGCCTGCGGATGCAGTACTCCTCCGCGCTGGACGGCCGCGACCGCACCCCCGACATGCACAATGTGGACGCCAACCCCAGCCTGTGGGCGACCCTGACCTTCGTGGACTGAGAAAGGGGAATGTGATTCATGAAGCTGAGGAAATTAGCCTCCCTGGCGCTGGCGGGCGTGCTGGCGCTGACGGCGCTGCCGGCGACGTCGCTGGCGGCCAAACGCGAGAAGCTGGACGCGGATGACATGGATATTCCCGCCATCCTGGAGGCCACGGATGAAAAGGGCACGGTCAACGTGTACCACTGGTGGACCGCCGGCGGCGAAAAGGACGCCATCGAGAGCGTGGTGCAGGGCTTTGCCGATACCTATGCGAAGATCAAGGCCAAGTCCAACGCCATCCCCGGCGGCGCGGGCGGCGCCATGGTGATGAAGGTCAAGGTGCTGCAGCAGGCGGGCAAGAGCCCCGAGACCTTCCAGGCCCATCCCGGGCAGGAGATCGAGCCCTACCTGAACTCCGGCATGCTGCTGAACCTGAATCAGGTGTGGGCGTACGGCAGGCTTTCCGAGCGGGCGCTGCCGGGGCTGGAGGAGCTGTGCACCGCCTCCGACGGGAACAAGTACATCGTGCCCATCGGCATCCACAAGACCAACGTGATCTTCTACAACATCCATGTGTTTGAGAAGTACGGCGTGGCGATCCCGGATCATCAGGACATCACCTGGGAGGAATTCTGGGCGCTGTGCGACGAGCTGGCCGCGAAGATGCCCGACGGCGAATATCCCCTGGACCTGGGCGACCGCAAGGGCTGGCCGGCCTGTCAGGTGTTCGAGAACATCATGATGGGCACCGATCCGCAGCTGTACGAGGACTTCATCAACGGCACCTATGACCTGGA
Organism: Aristaeellaceae bacterium; assembly: GCA_051886675.1. GTDB lineage: Bacteria > Bacillota > Clostridia > Christensenellales > Aristaeellaceae > UBA11524. The sequence goes on along the minus strand of JBJEYH010000149.1, from coordinate 45,997 downwards.
GCGGGTGACGGAGGTGCTGACCACCTACGCAAGGCTCATGGACTACGTGGCGCCCGATCATTCCAGCCGCGACTGGTACGAGGCCAGCGGCCAGGTGGTGGCGGGCACCTACGCCATGCAGATCATGGGCGCGTGGATGCAGCCCCTGATGACCAGCATGGGTCAGGAGTACGGCGTGGACTACGGCGTGTTCACCTTCCCGGGGACGGACGGCTGGTTCGGCATGTGCATTGACGGCTTCGTGGTCAGCAACGATTCCGCCGACGTGGAGGCGGGCCTCCGCTGGGCCTACAACGTGTCCACCCCCGAGGTGCAGACGGCCTTCTCCACCCTGAAGGAGAGCATCTCCCCCTACGCCGACACCCCCGACGAAACCTACTGCCCCCTGACCCTGGAATTCAAGAACGAACTGACGGACGAAGGCACGAAGGTTTTCCCCAGCTTCACCCACGGCACGGCGCTGCCCTGGAGCGCCTCCACCAGCCTGCAGACCCAGATTCAGGAATTCGCCACCTCCAGCGATCACAATCCCGAATTCTTCGCCAAGAAGATCGTGGACATCATGAAGGAATCCAGCGTGAAAGGAGATTGGAACCTTGTTGATTAAGCAGCATATCCGGCGGGGTCTGGCCCTGCTGACGACCGCGGTCATGGCGGGCAGCCTGATGATCGCCGGGGCCTTTGCCGAGGATGCCGGGACCTATGAGCAGCCTGTGCTCAATCCCCGGGTGAAGTCCATCATCGAGGCGGACGGCTATCAGTTTATCGACCTGAACAGCAACGGCGTCCTGGACGTCTACGAGGACTGGCGGCTGGATGCCGATACCCGCGCCGCCGATCTGGTGTCCCAGATGACCGTGCGCGAGAAGATCGCCCAGATGCAGCATCCCACGTATCTGCCCCGCTCCGACGGGAAGATCGCGCCCTACCTGGAGAAGTACTGCTCCGACTACGGCATCGGCATGCTGCTCATCCGCGAGCTGAACAGCGTGCAGACCGCCGCCGAAACCATGAACACCGTGCAGGAATACGCCGAGGCCTCCCGGCTGGGCGTGCCGGTGCTGGTGTCCATGGACTCGGTGCATGGCCTGTCCTATGTGTCGGGCGCCACGGTCACGGGGCATAACCTGGCCCTGGCCGCCACCCGCGACGAGGATCTGGTGACCCGTCTGGCGGAGATTGCCCGGGATGAGCACATCGCTATCGGCGTGCGCATGACCCTGTCCCCCGAGAGCGACATCGCCTCCGAACCCCGCTGGGGCCGCGTCATGGAGACCTTCGGCGAGGATCCCGACCTGGTGACGCAGATGGTCCGCGCGCAGATCGTGGCCTTCCAGAACGGCGAGGACGGCCTGAATCCCGACGGCATTGTGGCGTGCATCAAGCACTTCCCCGGCGCGGGCCCCCAGATGGACGGCAAGGACACCTCGCCCATCGTGTCCGACGAGGAAACCCTGCAGATCCATCTCAAGCCCTACTACGCCGCCATCGAGGTGAACGTGGGCTCCGTCATGCCCTACTACTCCGTGCCCCTGGCCCTGGACATGGAAAACAGCGCCATCGGCTCCAAGGCGGCGCTGCAGGATCTGCTCCGCGAGCAGATGGGCTTCGAGGGCATCATCCAGACCGACTGGGGCATGATCTGGGCCATTCAGGAGGGCCTGGGCACCATGACCGGCGAGGAGGTTTCCGATGAGGAGGCCATCATCATCGGCGTGACCCAGAGCCGCGTGGACGGCATCGGCGGCGAATCCATCCGCCTGATCGACCAGATGGAGGAAATGACCGCCGACGGCAAGATTGACGAGGACATTCTCACCGCCGCCGCCACCCGCATTGTGAAGGCGAAGTTCGAGCTGGGCGTGTTCGAGAACCCCTACTGCGACGTGGAATACGCCGTATCCTTTGTGGGCAACGAGGAGCACACCGCGGTGAACCTGGAGGCCGCCGAAAAGGCCATGACCCTGCTGAAGAACGACGGCGCGCTGCCCCTTACGCAGGACGCGGGGCAGAACATTCTGGTGTGCGGCCCCCGCGCGGGCGACATGATGAGCCTGGTGGGCGGCTGGAGCTCCGAGCAGGAGGGCCTGACCATCGCCGCGGCCATTGCGGAATACGCCGGCGCCAGCGATACCGTGACCTACATCGCCGACGACGTGACCGCCATCGCCGAGGCCGCCAGGGACGCGGACGTGGTCATCGTGTCCGTGGGTGAGCCCAGCTACCAGCATGATCCGCCGTGGGGCTACGACACCCTGGAAATCACCGCCACCCAGCAGGAAATCCTGGAGACCGTGAAGGCCAGTACCAGCGGGCAGATCATCACCGTGGTGACGGGCGGGCGGCCCTACATCCTGACCTGGTGCGACGAGAACACCAACGCCATCCTGGAGGCCTACTATCCCGGGCAGCAGGGGGGCATCGCCATCGCGGAGACCCTGTTCGGCCTGAACAATCCCACCGGCAAGACGCCCATGCAGTTCCCCCGGGACATGGCTTCCGTCAACGAGCAGGCGGGCGACGTGTCCTTCGACCTGGAGAACCCGCTCTACGATTACGGCTGGGGCCTGAGCTACGACAACTGACAGGCGGAAGACCGGACGGGCAGAGCATCCTGTCCGTCCGGTTTTCTCCACAGAGCTGATTGGAGGTACTGCCTGTGCTGGAGGAATTCCTGGACAACCTCGTATCCATGACCTTTGAGGGCAAGGGCGGCTTCTGGACGGGCTGCGGCGTGATCGCCCTGGTGATTGTGGCGTATCAGCTGCTGCTGCGCTTCGCCCCCCGTACCGTCGCGCCCATCCACCGCTTTCTGGATAAGCATCCGCTGATCTGGATCTGCATCCCGGCCGCGCTGCTGATTTACTTCGTGTACGTATCCCTGGGGTGGAACCTGTGGGTCTCCGTGTCGGACTGGGAGGCGGGCGAGCTGGAGGCCAGCTACGGCTTCGGCGGCCTGGGCAACTATGTGAAGATGTTCCAGAGCCCCAACTTCTGGCCCGCGCTGAAAAACACGCTGCTGCTGTTCTGCCTGATTCCCCTGTGCCTGCTGCTGGGCCTGGGGCTGGCGCTGATCATGGATCAGGGCCTGCGGGGCACGGCGGTGTTCCGGACGCTGATCCTGCTGCCCTTCGCGCTGTCCTTCGTGGTGACGGGCACGGTGTGGGCGTACATGTACCGCCCCACCGGCGGCGTACTGAACTCCTTCCTGGGGCTTATGGGGGTGGACGTGTCCGCCGCCATGAAGGAGGGCCATCTCATGTGGGCCTCCTCCAACAGCACCATCATGCTGTCCATCATCATCGCGATGGTGTGGCAGTTCTCCGGGTATGTGGCGGTGATCTTCCTGGCGGCCATCAAGAATGTGCCGGTGAACGTCATCAACGCCGCCAAGCTCGACGGCGCCTACATGCCCCGGATCTACCTGAAGCTGATCATCCCCCAGCTCAAGGGCGCCACGGGCAGCTGCATCACGATCCTGGCCATGTATGCCCTGCGCTCCTTCGACTTCATTGTATCGCTGGTGGGCTACACCACCTCCTCGGCCTGGACGCTGCCCATCTGGATGTACAACGAAGCCTTCCAGAGCAACAACTTTGCCTATTCCGCCGCCATCAGCTGCTTCCTGCTGGCGCTGGTGCTGGTGCTGATCCTGCCCCTGACCTACTGGACGAACAGGAGGAAAGCCTGATATGCAAAACAACATGAGCATGAACCGCAGCAAGGCGGCGCAGCAGGCGCAGACCGTCAGGGTCCGGCCCCGCTGGCACATGACGGTGCTGCATATCGTGTATTACCTCATCATGGCGGCGTTTCTGGTGTTCTACATGCTGCCCTTCTGGGGCACGGTGATGACCAGCTTCAAGACCAACAGCGAGGTGATGACCTCCACGCCCATCACCCCGCCCACCCACTGGACGCTGGAGGGCTACGCCAGCGCCATGGAGGAGCTGGGCGTGCCGCTTATGACCTCCCTGGTGGTGACCATCTTCGGCGCGGCGGGCTCGGTGTTTCTGGGCTCCATCTGCGCCTACGCGCTGAGCAAGTGGAAGTTCAGGCTGAACAACGTGTTCTTCATCGCCCTGGTGGCGGCGACGTATCTGCCCTTCCAGGCCATCCTGATTCCGCTGCTGCAGACCATCAACAACCTGGACCTGTACGATAACGTGTGGGGTCTGGTGCTGGTGCATTCGGTGTTCGGCATGCCCATGTGCACGGTGATGATGCGCGGCTACTACGCCGACGTGCCCGACGCGCTGATCCGTCAGGCGATGATCGACGGCAACGGCATGTGGCAGATTTACCGCAGGATCGTCCTGCCCAACACCATGATCGCCACCATCACGACCTTTGTATTCCAGTGCACCTCCATCTGGAACGAGATGCTCTTTGCCCTGGTGCTGGGCGGCTACGATTCCAAGCCGGCCACCATCGCCCTGAACGAGCTGGCGGGCACCATGGCGGCGGAGTTCAACGTGCAGATGGCGGGCTCGCTGATTCTGGCCCTGCCGGTGCTGGTGCTGTACATCTTCATGGGCAAGTACCTGATCAGCGGGCAGATGAGCGGCGCGGTGACGGCCTCGTAAGGCAGAAAGGAGCAACGACAATGATCGCAGTCAGACGGCTTGGCGCCCTGGCCATGGCGGCCCTGCTGGGCATGGGCATCCTGCCCGCCCGCGCGGAGGACGCGCCCGTGCAGCCCGAGCTGCAGGCACGGGTCAAGAGCATCATCGGGGTGGACGGCTATCAGTTCCGGGACCTGAACGGCAACGGCGAGCTGGATCCCTATGAGGACTGGCGGCTGTCCCCGGAGGAGCGGGCGGAGAACCTGCTGTCCCTCATGACCGCCGAGCAGAAGGCGGCGCAGATGGTGCATCTGACCCTGGTCAGCAAAAAGGACAGCTGGTTCAGCAGCAGCAACGTGGGCTTCGCGCTGGTGTACGAGTACATTTTCGAGCCCGACGCGGAGGATGAGGACGAGGAGGCCGGCAGCGCGGAAGGCGCGGCGATATCCAGCGCCCGCAACGCGGCCCGGCGCACCAACGAGATTCAGGAGCTGTCCGAGAGCTCCGAGCTGGGGATCCCGGTGATCTTCTCCATGGATACCGAGGCCGGCGCGGCCTTCGTGAAGGACGCGACCTATCTGCCGGACGAGATCAACCAGGGGGCCGCGGGCGACGCGGAGCTGGTGACCCGGCTCAACCAGGTGCTGAAGGAGGAGCTGATGGCGATCGGCGTGCGTATGGCGCTGTCGCCCGACGCCGACCTGATCACCGATCCCCGGTGGGGCCGGAACCAGGAGTGCTACTCCGAGGACGTGGCGACCGTCGAAACCATGATCACCGCCGCCGTGAAGGCGCTGCAGGGCGAGGACGGGCTGACGGCTGATTCGGTGATGGCGACGGTGAAGCATTTCCCGGGCGCGGGCGCGCAGACCGGCGGCGTGGACGGCTCGCCCCTGACCATCTCGGCGGATTCGCTGGATTTGCATCTGGCGGGCTTCCGGGCGGCCATCGAGGCCGGCGTGGCCGCGGTGATGCCCTACGGGTATTCCACCGTGCCCTACCTGGGCGGCGACGCGGTGGACAATTCCGCCGATCAGAGCGCGGTGGTCATGACCGACCTGCTGCGCGGGGAGCTGGGCTACGAGGGCATTATCCAGACGGACTGGGGTCTGAACTTTGTGGGCGCGGCCAACGCGGGTGCGGATGTGCTGGGCGGCGCGGGGGTGCGCTCCACGGCGCAGCTGGTGGACGGCGTGGACGAGGCGCGGCTGACGGACGCCTGCCGCCGGATCCTGATCGCCAAGTTCCAGCTGGGGCTGTTCGAGAACCCTTATGTGGATGAGGACGCGGCCGAGGAGATCATCGGCAGCGAGGCCCACAGGGCCGTGGCGAAGGAAGCCGCCGCGAAGTCCTTCACCCTGGTCAAGTACGAGAACGCCGCCTCCCTGGAGGGGCAGTCGTTCATCGTGGCAGGCGAGCTGGCCGACGACGTGCGCTGCCTGAACAGCGGCTGGACGGCCAAGGAGCCGGTGGAGATTGCCGGCACCACCATCCTGGAGGCCCTGCAGGCGAAGGCCGGCGCGGACAGGGTGACCTACATCGTCTCCGCCGACGAGGTGCCCGCCGACCTGAGCGGCGTGACCGCCGTGGTGGTGGTGGGCGAGAAGAGCGGCACCCATGATCCGGCCTGGGGCGCATCCACCCTGGAATTCCCCGAGGAGCAGGCGGCGCTCATCAGCGCGCTGGACAAGGCGGGGGCGAACGTGGTGGCCGTGGTGGTGATGAACCGCGCCTATGTGCTGACGCCCATCGTGGAGGCGGCGGACAGCGTGCTGGTGGTGTATCGTCCCGGCGCGACCTGCGGCGCGGAGGCCATCGCGGACTGTCTGTTCGGCGAGAGCGCCATCACCGGCCGGCTGCCCTTCCAGATTCCCGCCAGCATGGAGCAGGTGCTCGCCCAGCGGGAGGATCTGCCCATGGATATTGAGAACCCGCTGTACGACTACGGCTTTGGCATTGACGCTGAAGGCTTCGGGAGGTAAACAGACATGGCTGCCATTACCATCAGGGATATGAGCGTCAGCTACAACAAGGGCAAGTCCTATGTGCTGGACAAGCTGAATCTGGACATCAGGGACGGGGAATTCTGCGTATTCCTGGGGCCCTCGGGCTGCGGGAAATCCACGGCCATGCACTGCATCGCGGGACTGCTGCATCCGGTGAGCGGCGAGATCCGCTTCGGGGACGAGGTGATGACCTCCGCCCGGGGCAAGGGCAGGGACAAAACCTTCGTGCCGCCCCAGGAGCGCAACATCGCCATGGTGTTCCAGGAATACGCCCTGTACCCCAACATGACCGTGCGGGAGAACATGTCCTTCGCGCTGAAGACCAAGAAGGCCCCCAGGGATGAAATCGAGAAGCGCGTCAATTACATGGCCAGGATGCTCTCCATCGAGCAGCTGCTGGACCGGCGGCCCGCGGAGCTGTCCGGCGGACAGCGGCAGAGGGTGGCGCTGGGCCGCGCCCTGGTGCGCGATCCGCAGGTGTTCCTGCTGGACGAGCCGCTGGGCAATCTGGATGCGAAGCTGCGCGATCAGGTGCGCTACGAGCTGAAGAAGATTCAGGAGCAGCTGGGCATCACCACCATCTACGTGACCCACGATCAGACCGAGGCCATGACCATGGCGGATCACATCGTGCTGCTCAGGGACGGGCACATCATGCAGCAGGGCACGCCCAACGAGCTGTATGATCATCCGGCCAACGAGTTTGTGGCGGGCTTCCTGGGCACGCCGCAGATCAACATCTTCCCCTGCGACGTCAGGCGGACGGGCGACAGGCTGACGCTGGACGCGGGAGCCTTCCGGCTGGAGGCGCCCGAACAGATGCAGGCGGCGCTGGCGCCCTACGCGGGGCGCAGGGTGGATCTGGGCATCCGGCCCTCCGACTTCGAGCTGGCCCGGGAGGGCGCCAATGCCATCCGCGCCCATGTGGATTCCATCGAGCCCCTGGGCGACGCGTATCTGATCTACGTCCGGGTGGGCGAGAAGGTGGTTGTGTTCAAGTACGCCGGGGAGACCGCGCCCGCGGACAGGGAGCTGCTGCTGGCGCCCAACCTGGCCAGGCTGCATCTGTTCGACCCCGAAACCGAGCAGCGCATCAACAACTGACAAGCCGGGCATCTCCGGAGGCGCCGCGCCTCCGGGATGCTCCTCCGGCAGGGGCTGCGCGCCGGCCTCTGCCGAAAGAGCATCACAAAAGGAGGTACCCGTTCATGAACGATTGGCAGCAGCTGCTGGACGCCCTTGCCGAGGTGCGGGACGACGTGGACTTTGCCCATGAGGAGCATCTGGTGGAGGAGGGCATCATCGACTCCCTCGACCTGACGCAGATCATCGCCGCCCTGGATGAGGCCTTTGACGTGCATATTCCCGCGGGCGAGATCGAGCCGGACAACTTCAACAGCGCCGAAGGGATGCTGGCCCTTGTGCGGCGGTATCAGCGGCCATGAGCGTGCGGAACGTGCTGGAATGGCTGGAGATTGCCGCGTGGCTGTCGCCGGATGCCGCGGCGGTGGATCAGCCGGACAGGGTCATGACCTGGGGCCGGGTATGGCAGGCCGCCCGGGAGGCGGGCAGCTATCTGGCCGGGCGGATCGACGCGCAGCAGCCGGTGCTGGTGCTCATGGACAAGAGCCCGGAGTGCCTGTGCGCCATGCTGGGCGCGGTATGCGCGGGCTGCTTCTACACGCCGCTGGACGCCTCCATGCCCCCGGCGAGGGTCAGCCTGATTGCCGGCATTCTGCGGCCTGCCGCCATCGTGTACGAGGCGCGCTATGCCGGTCTGGCCCGCAGCGTGGCCGGGGACGCCCTTCTGTGCCCCTGGGACGGGATCCCCCATGCGATCGACGCCCCGCTGCTGGACGCGCGCCGGGCCGGGCATATCGATACCGACCTGCTCTACGTGCTGTTCACCAGCGGATCCACCGGCGTGCCCAAGGGCGTGGCCATCACCCACCGCAGCGTCATCGACCTGGTGGAGTGGGCCTGCGATGCGCTGCGGCTTCCTCTGGGCGTGCGCTTTGGCTCCCAGGCGCCCTTTTACTTCGACAATTCCGTGATGGACATATACTGCGTCATGCGCATGCGGGGCAGCCTGCACCTGATCCCCCGGACGGACTTCATGTTTCCCGCGCGGCTGATGGCGCGCCTGGAGCAGGAGCAGATCGACACGCTGTTCTGGGTACCCTCCGCGCTGACGGCCCTGGCCGGGGCGGAGGTGCTCACGCCCGGATGCCTGCCGGCGCTGCGGCGGATCTTTTTCTGCGGGGAGGTCATGCCCTGCGCCACGCTGAACCGCTGGCGCGCCGCCCTGCCCAGGGCCGACTATGTGAACATGTACGGCCCCACCGAGATCACCGACGTCTGCACCTGGTACCGGGTGAACCGCGCCTTTGCCGACGGCGACAGCCTGCCCATCGGCGTTCCCTGCGCCAACACGCGGGTAACGCTGATCGACGGGGAAATCTGCGTGAGCGGCACATGCCTGTCGGCGGGGTACTACAACGCGCCGGAGAAAACCGCCGCGGCCTTTGTGCCCAACCCGCTGCGGCCGCAGCTGCGGGAAATCGTCTACCGCACGGGCGATCTGGGCGCATACAACGACCGGGGTGAATTGATGTTCCTGGGCCGGATGGACAGCCAGATCAAGCGCAGCGGCTACCGCATCGAGCTGGGGGAGATCGAGTGCGCCCTCAGCGCCGTGCCGGGGGTGACGCTGGCCTGCTGCTGCTTTGACGGAGCGCGCCTGGTGGCGGCCTACACCGGCTCCGCAGAGGCGAGCCTCGTGAAGAAGGCCCTGCGGGATGCGCTGCCCAAATACATGCTGCCGGATCTGCTGCTGCGGCGGGAGACGCTTCCGCGCACCGGCAGCGGCAAGGTGGACCGGCTGACCCTTTGCCGGGAGGTGGAGCATGAGCATCCTCTCCGTTGAGTTCCTGCTGTTTGCGCTGTGCGTGGTGCTGCTGTACTATCTGCTGCCGCTGCGTGTCCGCTGGGTGACGCTGCTGGCGGCAAGCGCGGTGTACGTGGGGCTGTCCGGGTGGAGCAGCGCGGTGCATCTGACGGCGGTGGCGCTGCTGATGTGGGGCGGCGGCCTGCTCCTTGCGCGCAGGCGGAGCCGGCTGCTGCTGGGGCTGCTGACAGGGCTGGACATCAGCGCGATGCTGCTTCTGAAATACGCCCCCGCCCTTGCGGACGGGGATCTGCTGCTGCCTGTGGGGCTGAGCTACTTCACCTTTCAGTCGGCGGGGTATCTGATCGACGTGTACCGGGGCAAAACGGAGGCGCAGCGGAATCCGCTGAAGGCATGGCTGTTTGTGGGATACTTTCCGCAGCTGATTCAGGGGCCGATCTCCACCTGGAGGGAGCTGGGCCCGCAGCTGACCGCCGGCCACCGGCTGGAGCCGGAACGGATGGTATCCGGGTTTCAGCTGCTGCTGTGGGGCTATTTCAAGAAGCTGGTCATCGCCGACCGGCTGGCGGCGACGACGGAGGCGCTTCTGCAGGGGAGCGCGCTGCCGGGATGGTTTGTGCTGGGCGGGGTCGCACTGTATACCATCCGGCTGTACATGGACTTTTCCGGCGGCATGGACGTGGTGCGCGGCCTGTCGCGGATGGTGGGCATTGAGCTGCCGGAAAACTTCCGCCGGCCCTTTTTCGCCCGGAGCGTGGCGGACTATTGGCGGCGGTGGCATATCACCCTGGGCGCATGGTTCCGCACCTGCCTGCTCTACCCGCTGACCACCTCCCGGGCGGGCATCGCGCTGGGCAGGCGCGCCTCGGCCCTCCTGGGCAAGCGGACAGGCCGCACGCTGCCCGGCGCGCTGGCGACCCTGCTGGTTTTCCTGCTGATCGGCCTGTGGCATGCCGCCAACTGGAACGCGGTGATCTATGGCGGCTACTTCGGGCTGGTCATGGCGGCGTCCATGCTGCTGGAGCCGGTGTGGAAAACCATGCGCGCTGTCCTGCGCCTTCCCCGGGACGGCTGGATGACCCCTCTGCGCCTGGCGCGCACCTGGGGGCTGATTCTCCTGGCGCAGTATTTTGCCTTTACCACCAGCCCGCAGCAGGGGCTCGCGCTGCTGCGGCAGACCTTCGCCCCCTGGTCGTTCGCGGGCTGCGGGGCGCAGCTGACCGCCGTCATGGCGCCACTGGAATGGCTGATTGCCGGGGCGGGGTGCGCGGTGGTGCTGGCGGTGGACATCCTGTGCGAGCGGAAGGTGGACGTGTGCGGCCGTCTGGCCCGGGCGCCCGTCGCGCTGCGCTGGCCGGCGCTGCTGCTGCTGATCCTGGCCATCGCGGTATTCGGCATGTATGGTACGGGGTACAGCGCCGCGGACTTCCTGTACACCCAGTTCTGAAATGAGGTGAGCGCATGGCGAAGCCTTCCGTCTCCCGGGGGAAGAGCCTGCTGTGCTTCTGGCTGCGGGCGGGCTGCTTTGCGCTGCTGGCTGCGGCGATGCTTTCCTACGCCAACTATGTCCTGACGCCCAAGCATGATTACGGCATCTGCTCCATGGTGAACCTGTACCTTCAGGAGCCGGACAGCATGGACGTGCTGGCGATCGGCACCTCCCTGACCTACGCGGGGGTGAACACCAATGTGCTGTGGGAGGAATACGGCATCGCGGCCTACGACCTGTGCAGCGCCGAGCAGCCCTTCTGGGTCAGCTACTACGTGCTCCGGGAGGCGCTGAAAACCCAGCATCCCCGGTTGATTCTGCTGGACGCCAAGCCCGCCACGTACACCCGGGACTACTCCAGCCGGGGACGCACCATTCTGTCCACCTATGGCATCGCGGGGCCGGAGAACCGCATCGGCGCGATCCTGGCCTGCGCCGAAACGCCGCGGGAGGCGCTGGGGTATATCCTGGGCCTGCCGGAGGTACACAGCAACTATCAGAGCCTGACCCTGGAGGACTTCCGCCTGCCGCCGGGCAACGGCGGGCGCGGGGATGCCTGGAAGGGCTTCATCGAGACGGACGGCGTGGAGGCGCATGAACGGCCCTCGCTGGTCTTCAGCAGCGTCCGGCGCAACATGAACGCCCGTCAGGAGGAGTATGCCCGGAAAATCTTCGAGCTGGCGCGGCAGGAGGGCATCGAGCTGATGCTCATCGGCATGCCCAACCCCGATTACGCCTACGACCACATGTACTACAACGCCCTGTGGGCGGTGGCGGAGGAATACGGCTTTTCGGGCATCAACTACAACGATCCGACCCTGCGCTACGGGCTGCGGTATTCCTCCGACTTTGCCGACTGGCAGCACCTGAACGTGAAGGGCAGCGTCACCTTTTCCCGCAGGCTGGGGGCCGACCTGGCCGACCGCTATGACCTGCCCGACCGCCGCGGCGACGCGCATTACGCGTCCTACGCGGTCTGCGCGGCGCAGTGGTATGCGCGGTATCCCATGTTCATGCCCGATCACAAGGAAGGAGTGGAAGCCCCGTGAAAGCCAACATGCTGGACTATCTGGAGGACACCGTGGCCCGGGTCCCCGACAGCCTCGCCTTCTATGACGACCAGGAGCGTCTGACCTACGCCGCGCTGCGGGAGAGCGCGCGGCGCATCGGCTCCTGCCTGGCGAACGTGGCCGCGCCCCGCACGCCGGTGGCGCTGCTCCTGGACAGCCGCAGCATCCGCAATCTTCCCGCCATATTCGGCACGCTGTACGCGGGATGCGCCTACGCGCCGCTGGACATCGCCATGCCGCCCGAGCGGCTGAGGCTGCTGCTTAAGCTGCTGCAACCCTCCGCCGTGCTGATGGACGAGCGGGGCGCCCGGGCCTTCGGTGCCTGCGGGCTGGAGGGCCCTGCGGCGGTGGATTACGCCGACGCCCTCCGCGCCGCGCCCGATGACGCGCGCCTTGCGGCCATCCGCCGTCAGGCCAGCCTGTACGATCCCATGTCGATCCTGTATACCTCCGGCTCCACGGGCATTCCCAAGGGCTCGATCCAGCCGCATTTCAGCTACATCCACTGGCTGGAGGCCACCATCGCGATGTACGGCTTTACCGAGGATACGGTGTTCGGCAATCAGTCGCCCTTTTTCTACGCCAATTCCATTCTGGACATTTTCCCGCCGGTGGCGCTGGGGGCGAAGACGTATCTGCTGCCCTCCGGCGTGCTGACCTTCCCCAGGCGGATGATCGCCTGCCTGAACGAGCAGCGCATCAGCGAGCTGTGCATGACGCCCTCCAGCTTTGTCAGCGTGGTCAACGCGGGGGTGCTGACGCCGGGGGCCGTGCCCGCGCTGAAGTGGGGCATCATGAGCGGCGAATCCATGCCCTGGCTGCCGCTGAAAGCCTGGATGGACGCCACGCCCAACGCGGACTGGTGGCACTTCTACGGCAGCACCGAGATGTTCTCCGTGGCGGTGGGCAGGGTGGCCGGGCATCATCAGGCCGGCGACAGGCTGCCGGTGGGCAGGCCGTTTCCGATCGTCCATATCCTGTTTGTGGATGAGGACGGCCATGAGGTTCCGCCGGGCGAGCCGGGGGAAATGCTGGTCTCCAGCCCGATGCTGTCCTGCGGCTACCACCGGGATCCGGAGCGGACGCGCAGCGCCTGGGTGACGGATCCGCTGAACCGGGGGTGGCTGGAGCGGTTCTACCGCTGCGGCGACATGGGCTATCTTCAGCCGGACGGCCAGCTGATGGTGCTGGGCCGCAGGGACAGCCAGATCAAGCACATGGGCTACCGGATGGAGCTGGGCGAGGTGGAGGCCGCGCTCCGGGCGCTGCCCGGCTGGCAGGAGGGCTGCGTCATGTTCGACCGGGAGCAGGACAGGATCTGGTGCTTCTTCTCCGGCGAGCTGGACGAAAAGCAGCTCCGGGCCGGCCTGAAGGAACGCCTGGCCCGCTACATGCTGCCCGACCGGTACGTGCGTCTGGAGGCCATGCCCCATACCGCCAGCATGAAAATTGACCGGCAGCGGCTGCGGCAGATGATGCGGTAACGCCGGCACGAAAAAGCGTCCCCCCAACGGGAGGGACGCTTTTTCCGCTGCGGACGCCGTCAGCCCGCGGTGAACTGCGAGGGCGTCTGCCCGGTGTACTTGTGGAACACCTTGGTGAAGTAGCTGGAATCGTCATAGCCCACGCAGGCGGCCACGTCCCGCAGGAGCAGATCGGGCTTTTCCCGCAGGAGCTTCATGGCGGCTTCCATCCGGCAGCGGGTCAGGTAGGCGTTGAAGGTGGTGTCGCTGTACTTGCGGAACAGACGGCTCAGGTAGGTCTGGGAGATGCCGATTTCATCGCAGACGCTCTGCATGCTCAGGGGCTGGGCGTAGTTTTCCTGCACGTACTGCACGGCGTAGTCGTACAGCTCCTGGGTGGACAGCTTGCGATCCCTGACGCTGCCGTTGTCAAACAGCATGGCGTACATGCCCGCCACCAGATCGCCATAGGAGGCGGCGCAGCGGATCAGGTCGTTGAACTCCGCCAGGGTTTCCTCCAGACGGTTGCCCACGGGCTGATAGACCCCCGCGACCTGATGGATCAGCTGCCGTCCCATGTGCCACACCTGCCGCTGGGGCGTCTGCTCCCTTTCCCAGGCGGTGGCCAGGGACACAAAGTAGTCCTTGATGAGCCGCAGCTTCCCGGTGTTGATGAAGAACGCCAGCTGCTTGAGCTCCGCCACGGGCAGGCGCATGTGATTCTCCGACGCCGCCTCCCCCGTATAGGGCAGAATCTGATGCTTGCCGATGACCGTCCTGCGGTACAGCAGCGTCAGCGCCCACTCGATGAACGCGGGCAGCGCCGTGATGTCCCGCACGGCGGGGGTGTAAATGGCCGTCCAGGTGTTCAGGCTGCCGGGCTTGGTCATGTAGACGCTCAGATGGGTCAGGTATTCGTCCATGGGGCCGTCGGGGGCGATCAGCACGCGCTCGTCATCGTCCCGGCCGCGCAGCACCTGGAAGTACTCGTCCCGGGGAAGCACCAGCGCGCTGGCGCCCAGATGCCGGGGCAGGGTCATGTCCAGGTTGCCCCAGCGGATCAGCGCGAAGCGGAAGCTCTTGCCCTGGTAGAGCTGCGCGGCGTTCCCGGCGGAATAGGGCTGTCCGCAGGCCAGGGCCGGCAGCACGGAGGCCGCCATGTCCGAATTTTCGGTATCGAGCTTTTTCTCCAGGGCCTTGAGGATATCGGTCATTTTGGTGATGCTCACGGGCTTGAGCAGATAATCGTCCACCCCGGCCTGAATGGCGTCCTGGGCGTACTCGAACTCGCCGTAGCCGCTGATGATCACGATATGGATGCTGGGCTGCAGGGCGCGGGCGGCGCGGGCCAGCTCGATGCCGTTCATGCCGTGCATGCTGATATCGGTGATGAGCAGCTCCACATTGTGCTTCTGCAGGTAGGCCAGGCCCTGCTCGCCGCTGGCGGCGGTGCAGGCAACCTGAAACCCCTTGGCAAACTGTTCGATGATGCTGCGCACAAAGCGCAGGGCAGGCATCTCGTCATCCACAATCAGTACGCGGTACATGGGCTTCCCTCCGTTCCTCTCGCTGTCAGTATAGCATACCGGCCTGGAAAATTCAGCACATTGCCGGATTTTACGGTTCCGAGTGCCGGATTCTGCCAGGCGGGGGCGGGAGGCGCGGTTTTCACCCGCCGGCGGCCGGATTGTGCTGCCGCGGGGACGGGCTGGCTGTGCTATGCTGTAGCCGTGGATCTGTCGGTATGCGACGAGGCGGGGAGGATGCACCCATGAGGAAGCTGATCTGGATCGCGCTGCTGCTGTGGCTGATGCCCCTGGCGGCGGGCGCGGAAACACTGAGCGCGTCGCCGGAGGGGCTGACGCTGACGGAGGCGCTGGCCCTGTGCGCGGACGGAGATGTGATCGAGCTGGCGGACGGCGTGTACGCCGAGCCCGGGGAGGTGTTTCCGCTGACGGTCGGCAGGGCGGTGACCATCCGTGCCGCGCAGGGGGCGCATCCGGTCATTGACGCGCCGGCGTTCCAGGCGGCGCTGCGGATCGAGGCGGAGGGCGTGACGCTGCAGGGGCTGGACATCCGCTTCCGGCGCACGGGGATCCATGCCGTCGGCAGCGGCCTGACCGTGGAGGACTGCGCCCTTTCCCTGGCCGATGCGGCGTGGCGAACCTCCTCCTGCGGCATGTGGTGCGGGGGCGTTTATGGCATGACCCTGCGGAACTGCGCCTTCACCGGCTGCGGGGTATCCCTGGCGGGGCCGCCGCTGAGCGGGAGCAGCAGTGGCAAGCCGGTCCTGACCGGCCTGTTCGAGGTGGGCGAGGATCCGGCGTACTTCACCTCCCACACCATTGAGGGCTGCACCGTCAACGGAAGGCCGCTGTTCTATGCGGTATCGCAGGACGCCGTGACCGTGCCGGCGGATGCGGGGCAGGTCATCTGCTGCGGATGCGGGGAGGTCACCGCCCGGGGCGTGGACGTGTCGGACGGCTCCATGGGCATGGTGCTGACCTACAACCGGCACATCACCCTCGAGGGGTGCCGGGCGGATCGCTGCGGGGTGTTCGGCATCTACGTGGCCAAATGCGACGGCGGAACGCTGACGGGCTGCTCGGCCGAGGAGACCAATCACGGGCTGGATATCCGCGCCAGCCGGGCCATGCTGCTCAGGGACTGCACGGCGGTGAACTGCGATCAGGGGCTGTTTTTCTCCATGGTGGAGGACAGCGTCATGACGGACTGCCGCGTCACCGGCACGGGCCAGGGGTACTTCATGGCGGCGGGCAGCGGCAACACCCTGACCGGCTGCGTGGCCGCGGCCTGCGAAAACGGCTTCAACCTGCAGAAGGAGGGTCATGTGCTGATGCGCGGCTGCACCGCCGAGGGCTGCACGGTCTGCGGCGTGCGCCTGGACGCCACGCCCACGGCCTTCGTGAGCAATATCCTGCGGGACAACTGGGTGGCCGTGATGGCCTACGGGGAGGCGTCCTTTGACATGACGGACAACCTCTTCGAGGGCAGCGGCTGCTGCGGGCTGTACCTGCGGGACATCGGCTTCAGTCGTTTCAGCGGGAACCGCTTCACGGGCGGGGCGGGATGCAGCGTTCAGGCGACGGGCGCCCTGGGCGGCAGCGTGTGGGTCGGCAACGGGATGGAGCTGCCTGCGGATTTTTCCGGGGCGGCGGATGCCTTTTCCCTGACGGACTGACGCGGGTATTGGATTTTCCCAGCGGGTGTGTGTGAAGTTCCTGCTTTGCCCGCCGGAAAAAATGGTAGGATAGACTTGCTCAGACGAACCAATCCGCTGATGAAAGGAGCAGACAATCATGAAGAATTGGATGAGGTTGCTGGCAGGAATCGCGGCTGTCATGCTGCTGGCCGTTCCCGTGCTGGCGGAGGAAACCGTCCGCCCGGGCATCACCGCCCACAGGGCGGAGGGCGTTGTCATCGACGGCAGCCTGGAGGAGTGGAACCTGGACAGTCCCGCTGTGGTGGCGGATGCCGCGCAGATTATCCGGGACGCGGTGTTCTGGCAGGGCCCCAACGACTGCTCGGCCACCTTCTACCTGGCCTGGGATGAGGATAACCTGTACATGGCCGCTGACGTGACCGAGGACACGCCCCTTGGCGCCATCGAGATGCTGCCCGTGGACGGCGAGGACAACCTGATGCTGTTCATCTCCACCGATCCCACGGCCGATCCCGACCGGCAGGAATACGGCACCAACGACTTCATGGTGTACTTCATCATGGACGAGGGCTACTGGGATACGGCGGTGGATCGCTCCATGGTGCCCAAGGACAATCGGCAGCGGTTTGTATCCGTGGGCATGGACGGCGGCGAAAACGTGCTGGAGGGCTACACCTGCGCCATTCAGATGACGGCCACGGGCTTTGTCTGGGAGGCCGTGATCCCCTGGGCCTGCTTCTCCAACAACAAGATTCCGGTCTACACCCCCGCCGCGGGCGATACCCTGCTGTGCGACTTCGCCATCACGGATATCAGCTATCCCTGCCCCGGCACGGAGTACATTCCCCAGCTGGCCTGGACAGGCAGCCAGAAGATCAGCGTCAATCCCGGGCTGTGGGGCACGGTGACCCTGGCGGAATAAAAAAGCATGCACATGGATCAGGCAGGCCTGCGGGCTTGCCTGATTTTTTTCCGGAGGAAGCGCGGATCTGCCGGAATGCCCCGGATGCGGCAGAACCATGCGGAAACTGTCCCTGCGGCGGGCCCTGGTGATGGCGTGAACCATGGCGTTCAAGCGGCCCTGCGTTCACCGGCAGGCCGACGGTGCGGAAACCGTGCGGGTCTGCGCGGTACGCCGCCGGGCGAAAAGCAGATGGCCCTCACCGGCGATTGCCCAGCCCGGGGGCATGCCTGATTTTTCCGGTATCGGGGCTGGATTTTGCCAGACAGCACGCGCAGCTGCCGAATTTTCAACGGGCCTGTGCAGGATTTGCCACCTCCCGGAGCAGCGGGAACATGTAAGCTGTTGGGCAGGGAGCGGAACGCTCTGCAATACAGAAAGGAAGATGAACCATGCGGAAACTATCACTGTTTCTGGCGGCAGTCATGCTCATTGGCTGTCTGGGGCTGCCCGCGTACGCGGAGGAGCCTGCGCAGGCGCGCTTCACCAGCTACGAGCAGGTGAACGCGGCCATCACCATCATCCCCGGGACGGATACCCAGGCGGAGCTGGGCTACCTGGCGGGCGTGACGGACATTCTGACCGTGGACGGGCTGCAGTTCAAGGATCTGAACGGCAACGGCGTCCTGGACACCTACGAGGACTGGCGCGCGGATGTGGACGAGCGCGTCCGCGACCTGTACGACCAGATGACCCTGGAGGAAAGGGCCGGCCTGTTCTACCACGTGAACACCTGCGGCAATCCCCAGGGCGTGGACTTTGCGGACAGCCGCTACATGTTCTCCACGGAGAGCACCGTGCCGGATGAGAACGCCACCTTTGCCTCCAAGTCCATGTGGTACTACATCAACGAGCTGCAGCTGACCACCCACCTGGACAACACCAACGGCACCCCCGAGCAGCAGGTGACCTACCACAACGCCATGCAGGCCATTGCCGAGGACACGCGCCTGGGCATTCCGGTGGTCATCTCCAACGACCGGCAGTACAACGCCTGGGGCGGCATGATCGACACGGCCCACGACGCCTTTGGCGCGGCCAACGATCTGGAGCTGGCCGAGCAGCTGTGGACGATCTACTCCCTGGAGAGCCGGGCGGTGGGCATCCATGTGGTGCTGCATCCCTACAGCCAGGAGCTGGGCAGCTGGAACGGCGAGGATCCTGAGTACGCCGGCAGCATGACCCGGGCCGAGGTGGAGGCCATCCAGGTGGAGGGCGGCACCGAGGCGTGCATGAAGCACTTCATTGCCCGCGGCGGCGATTCGTCCTTCCAGAACGCCCGCAGCGACGCCCAGACCGTGGACAACTGGATGACCGCCTGGGCCATCGCCCTGGAGGCGAATCCCAAGTGGGTGATGACCAACGGCTACGGCACCGGCCTGAGCAACACCGTGCATGTGGACTACGACAAGGAGACCATGGACTACCTGCGCAACACCCTGGGGTATGACGGCATCGTCGTGTCCGACTGGGGCGACCAGGGCGACAGCAACTCCCAGGGCGTGACCGTGGACGGCATCGACATCATGAGCCTGACCATCCCCGAGCGGTACGCCTTTGTCATCAACAACGGCATGGATCAGATCGGCGCCTTCGCCTGCGACTACGAGAGCGACGGTCATGGCGGTCAGGCCAGCCGCGAGGGCATCAACGAGGCGCTGCGCCAGGGGCTGATCTCCGAGGAGCGCTGCTACGAAACCTGCCATCGCATCCTGAAGGACAAGTTTGAGCTGGGTCTGTTCGAGAATCCCTACTCCGACGCGGAGGAAGCGCTGGCGCTGGCGGCATCGGCGGAATACATCGCCTCCGCCTGGGAGATCACCGACACCGAATCCCTGATGGCGGCCCGCAATCCCGAGGTGGTGGCGCTGGAGCGTCAGCTGCAGGCGGAGTCGGCGATTCTGGTCAAGAACGACGGGAATCTCCTGCCCCTGACCCCGGGCGTGAAGCTCTACATTGATTCCACCGCCTCGGCCATCACCCTGGAGGGCTACAGGAAGGCCCTGCCCGAATACGCCGAGCTGGTGGAGAATATTGAGGATGCCGACGTGGTCGTCGCCGACTGCACGCAGATCAACGACGCGGCGGAGCTGATCATTGAGGACGCGAAGGATGCCGGCAAGAAGCTGGTCATCATCGCCAACACGGTGGATCCCACCACCTACCTGCTGGAGCGCGGCGACGCGGTGCTGGCGCTGACCTTCAGCCGCGGCGCTGACCACGGCACCGGCGCCAGCGGCTTCATCACCACCACCGAGCCCGTCATGCTGGCCAGGCTGCTCTTCGGCGATGCGGAGCCCGCAGGCATGGTGGTCAAGGAGCTGCCCCGCGACACCGTCATGGACGACAGCCAGTGGAAGGATCTGGCCGGCGATCAGGGCGCGAACCAGTGGGTGCGCATGATGCTCCTGGCGACCATGAAAACCTCCGAAAACAACACCGTGCCCAACAACTGGGGCGATCCGCTCCTGCAGTACCGCTACGGCATGCGCTATGGCGAGGCGGCGTCCTTTGCCTATGACACCCTGGTGCTGCCCCGCGTGACCCATGAGGTGGAAACGGAATCCAACGGCTCCACCAGCATCAGCTACCAGTCGGTGGTGGAAACCCGGGCGGGCGAGCCCTTCACCGCCTACGCGCTGCTGTGGAACAACGGCGCCGACGGCATGACCACCGTGACCGCCACCTGCGACGGCGAGGTGATCGGCGAAAAGATCATGGCTGTCAACGGCGGCAGCTGGCGCGTGGTGGAGATGGAGCTGACCATCAGCGAGCCCGGCGAGCATATCATCACCGTGGGCGACCTGAGCCAGACCATCAGCATCGTGGAGTAACCCGGCAATCCTGCGGCCCGGCTGTCCCTTCGCAAGGCAGCCGGGCTGCTTTTGTACAATCTGGCTCTGTTTGCAGACTGTTCACAGGCTGTTCATGACCTGACACGATTTTCTCATCGGACGTTTGCTATTTTCCTGATCTGCGGTCAGGGAACCGCGATACAATCATGCCATCGGGAACGGCTGACGCCCGGGCAGAGAGGAGGAGCATTCGTGGATTACCGGCATGAGATCAAGCACATCATATCCCCCGGGGACGCCATGGCCATCCGCGCCAACCTGAGCGCAGTGGCCCGTCTGGATCCCCATGCGCAGAAGAACGGCTGCTACAGCATACACAGCCTGTACTTTGACGATCCCGCCGATACCGCCCTGCAGGACAAGCTGGACGGCGTCAACCGCCGGCGGAAGTTCCGCATCCGGTATTATAACAGCGACCTGTCCTGCATCATGCTGGAATGCAAGATCAAGCAGGACGGCGTGGGCTGCAAGCTGCAGGAGCGGCTGACCCTGGAGGAGACGCAGCGGATTCTGGCGGGGGACACGGCCTGGATGGTGACCAGCGGGCGTCCGCTGCTGGCGGTGCTGTATGTGGAGATGAAGGTGCGCCATCTCCGCCCGCGGACGGTGGTGACCTACTGGCGCGCGCCCTATGTGTACGGGCCGGGCAACGTGCGCGTGACCATCGACTGGAACATCCGGACAGGCCCGCCCCGGGCGTTCCTGGATCCGGCGGGGCTGACCCTCCCCACACCGGACAACGTCATCCTGCTGGAGGTGAAGTGGGATGAATATCTGCCGGGCGTCATCCGGCAGGCCACGGCGCTCAGGAGCAGGACGCCTGTCGCCTACTCCAAATACGCCGCGTGCAGGGTATACGGATGAATCAATACTGACGATAGGAGATTGCTGCCATGACCTTCAACGACATTTTCAAGTCCTCCTTCCTGGAAAACGTGACCGCCGTATCCCTGACGGATATGGCGCTGGCGCTGGTTCTGGCCTTCGGGCTGGGCATGTTCATTTACTTCGTGTACCGCAAGACCTACGCGGGCGTGATGTTCTCCCAGGCCTTCGGCGGCTCGCTGATTGCCATGACCATGATCACCACCATGGTGATCCTCGCGGTCACCTCCAACGTGGTGCTGTCCCTGGGCATGGTGGGCGCGCTGTCCATCGTGCGCTTCCGCACCGCCATCAAGGAGCCCATGGATATCGCCTTCCTGTTCTGGGCGATCGCGGGCGGCATTGTGCTGGCGGCGGGGATGATTCCCCTGGCGATCTTCGGCAGCGTGATCATCGGCGTGATCATGATCGTGTTCTGCAACCACAGGGCCGTCCGCAAGCCGTACATCGCGGTGATCACCTGCGACGGCGCGCAGACGGAGCGCACCGTGGACGCGTTCCTGAAGGCCCATGCCGACAGGGCGGTGATCAAGAGCAAGAGCGCCCAGCAGGGCAGCATCGAGCTGAGCTACGAGGTGACGCTGAAGCAGGACAACACCGATTTCATCACCGCGCTGGCCGGGACGGAGGGCGTGAGCAGCGCGGTGCTGGTGAGCTACAACGGCGACTATATGGGGTGATCCCATGCTGAAAACGAAAACCATGGATCGCCTTTGCTGCGGCGTGATGGCGGCGATGCTGCTGGCGTCGGTGCTGCTGTGGGGATGCGTGGCGTCGGGCCAGGCGGACGGAGGGCATACCATCGGCTACGAGGCGCTGCTGTTTGACCAGAGCAGGGTGCACACCCTGGACATCCTCATGGACGACTGGGACAGCTTCATCGCCGGCGCCGCCGCCGAGGAATACGCGGATTGCGACATTATCCTGGACGGGGAACGGCTGAATCACGTGGCCATCCGCGCCAAGGGCAACACCTCCCTGTCGTCGGTGGCGGCGCTGGGCTCGAGCCGGTATTCCTTCAAGGTGGAGTTCGACCACTACGTATCCGGCAGAACCTACCACGGCCTGGACAAGCTGAGCCTGAACAACCTCATCCAGGACGCCACCATGATGAAGGATTATCTGGCCTACACCCTGATGAACCGCATGGGCGTGCCGTCCTCCCTGTGCAGCTATGTGATGATCAGCGTGGGCGGGGAGCCCTGGGGGCTGTATCTGGCGGTGGAGGGCGTGGAGGACGCGTTCCTGGAGCGCAACGGACTGGTCGGCGGCGAGCTGTACAAGCCGGACAGCATGTCCTTCGGCGGCGGCCGGGGCAATGGCCGGGACTTCGACATGTCGCAGTTCAGCATCGGGGAGGACGATCAGACCGATACCCTCTCCGGCGCCACCGCCACCCTGCCTGATCAGGAGGACAGCGGCGCCTTCGGCGGATCCTCCGGCATGCCGCAGAGCCTCCCCGACGGGAATTTCGCGGCCTTCGGCGGGGACGGCGCGGCCTCCGGCTTCCCCGGCGGGAATGACGCCGCGGCCCGGGAGGAGCGCGATTTCAGCGATTTCAGCGGCTTCGGCGGCTTCTCCTTCGGCCTGGGCAATGACGACGTGAAGCTGATCTATTCCGACGACGACCCGGACAGCTACGGCAACATTTTCGACAACGCCAAGACCGACGTCTCCCGGGCGGACAAGGAACGCCTGGTGACCTCCCTGCGCAAGCTGAACGCCGGCGAGGACATCGACGGGGTGGTCGACACGGAGGAGGTCATCCGCTACCTGACGGTGCACAGCTTCCTCTGCAACGACGACAGCTACACCGGCATGATGGTGCACAACTACTACCTCTACGAGAAGGACGGGCAGCTGTCCATCATTCCCTGGGACTACAACCTGGCCTTCGGCGGCTTTTCCGCCTCGTCGGACGCCACCTCCACGGTCAATTCGCCCATCGATTCGCCCGTCAGCGGCGGCACGGTGGCATCCCGCCCCCTGATTGCCTGGATCTTCAGCGACGGGGAGGCGCTTTCGGCCTATCACGCGCTTTACGGCAGCTTCCTGGCGGAGAACATCGGCAACGGCTGGCTCGCCGGGGAAATCACCCGGGTGCAGGCCATGATCTCGCCCTTCCTGGCGGAGGATCCCTCGGCCTTCTATGACATGGACGCCTTTGAGAAGGCGGTGGACACCCTGCAGACCTTCTGCGCCCGGCGGTACGAAAGCATCCTGGGTCAGCTGGAGGGCACGATTCCCTCCACCAGCGCGGGTCAGCAGACGAACAGGGCAGCCCTTGTGGATGCCAGCGATCTTTCCACGGCCGACATGGGCAGCATGAACACCGGCAGCAGCCCCGGCGGCTTCAGCATGCCCGATGCCGGGAGCTTCACGCCCACCGATGCCGGGAGCTTCTCCCCGGCCGGCGGCGGCTTCACGCCCAGCGGCGCGAAAGGCTTCACGCCTTCCTCCGGCGGCAGCTTCTCCCCGCCGGAAGCCGTGAACGCCTTCGATCCCGGGGACGTGACGGCCTCCTCCGGCGGCAGCGCGGCGGATGCTCCGGGCGAGGGGCTCAGCGATGCCGCCGGGACGCAGGATGCCCGGCAGACGCAGCCCGCCGTTCCCGACAGGGCTGGCGGCGCGCGGGCCTCCGGAACCGGCGCATGGGTGAGCGTCGCCCTCTGGGCGGCGGTGCTGCTGGCGGCCACGCTGATCATCCGCCGGGCAGCGCCGCATAACGCATGATCTGCTTGATCCCTGGCCCTGTCGGGTGGCGGCAGGGCCTTTGTATTGAAAAATCACAGCGGTTGTTTGGGATTTTTCCACCCGGGGGCCGCGAAGCGAAAAGATAGCGACTTCCGTGCGTGTTTTTTCAAATTCCCGGGGGCGGCGGGCGTGCTATGCTGGATGCAGGATCACCAAGGGTCGGCGTGCGCCCTTTGTCGGTGGGGCGGGCCGTCCGGAGGCAACAAATCCATGCTGAAAGGAGCAACCCATATGAAGAAGCTGTCCCTGATTCTGGCCATCATCATGCTGATGAGCTGCGTCGGCGGTGCTTTTGCAGAGGGCGATACCGTATCCGCGGCGGAGGTCATGGACATCCGCGCGGAGCAGGTCGACCAGGAAGCGGCTGCCGCTGAGGAGGAATTCCTCAAGTCCAACTGTGATTTCTCCGTCATCGAGGCGGATGAAGCCACGGGTCAGATCAAGCTGTCCTACATGGAAGGCGTGACCGCCATTCTGGAGGTGGACGGCCTGAAGTTCAAGGATCTGAACAAGAACGGCGCTCTGGACGTGTATGAGGACTGGCGCGTGGATACCGACACCCGCATTGCCGACCTCATCAGCCAGATGACCCCCGAGGAGGAGGTTGGCCTGCTGTTCTGCGTCAACACCCAGCTGGCCGACGCCCGGCAGATGGTGTATGACTATGCGCTGACCTGCCAGCTGTTCAACCTGAACGGCACGCCCATCACCATCACCAACACCCTGAACAACCTGCAGGCCTGCGCCGAGGGCGAGCGCCTGGGCGTGCCCATGGTGTTCACCTCCGACCGTGAGTACAATTCCTTCGGCGGCTACATCGACAAGGCGCACGAAGGCTTCGGCACGGCCAATGATCCCGAGCTGGCCTACGAGCTGGCCTGCTTCTACGGCCAGGCCATGCGGGCCGTGGGCATCCATGTGACCTTCGAGCCCTACGCCAACGAGATCGGCGCCCAGTACGGCGAGAACCCCGAGTACATCGCCTCCATCGTGCATGAGGAGATCCGCGGCCTGGAGGAGAACGGCCTGGCCTCCTGCACGAAGCACTGGATCGGCCGCGGCGGCGATTCCGCCTTCGGCAAGGCCCGCAGCGTGGCCCAGAACTTCGACAACTGGATGGTCGGCTGGACGGCCGCGCTGTCCGCGGGCTCCGAGTGGGTCATGACCAACTGCGGCGGCACGGGCATCGGCAACACCGTGGACGTGAAGTGGGACAAGGCCACCATGAGCTACCTGCGCGACACCCTGGGCTTTGACGGCGTGGTGGTCACCGACTGGTGGGCGCTGGGCGGCGGCCCCAGCAATCCCGGCCGCATGACCGGCATCACCGCCGAGGGCGTGGACCTGGGCGAGCAAACCATCGGCTGGCTGTACAACGAAGCCCTGGCCAATGGTACCGACATGTTCGGCTCCGGCTCCATGATCCGCGACTACAGCAACTGGGAGAGCTCTCCCTCCTCCAACTATCCGCAGGCGATCATCGACGGCCTGACCACCGGCGAGGTCGAGAAGGCCAATGTGGATCAGGCCGCGACCCGGATTCTGCGGTTCAAGTTCAACAAGGGTCTGTTCGAGAACCCCTACTGTGACGTGGACGCGGCGGTCGCGCTGTGCGCCAGCGCCGAGTGGGCGGCCAATCCCACCCCCATCACCAACGACGAAGAGCTGCGCGCTGCCCGCAACCCCTACGAGGTGGAGCTGACCGAGCGCCTGCAGGCTGAATCCGCCGTGCTGGTGAAGAACGACGACAACCTCCTGCCCCTGAGCAAGGACGTCAAGGTGTATGTGGACGCCTCCAACAGCACCGCCAAAGAAGGCTACAAGCGCTACTTCGCCGAGAAGGGCGCCACCGTTGTGGAAACCATGGAGGAGGCCGACGTGGTCGTGGGCGACTTCGGCAGCATCAACGATGCCACCGAGCTGTTCATCGAGGACGCGCAGGATTACGGCAAGCCCATCGTCCTGAGCCTGAACGGCACCAAGCCCACCCAGTACGCCATCGAGAGCGCCGACGCGCTGCTCTATCTGAGCTACAGCCAGGCGGCTGACCACGGCTCCACCGAGGGCGGCTTTGTCACCGGCACCTCCCCCTGGATTTACGCCGACCTGATCTTCGGCGATCGCGAGCCCGGCGGCATCATCAACAAGGAAATCGCCCGCGACACCGTGGCGGACAACGAGCAGTGGAAGGATCTGGCGGGCGATCAGGGCGCGTCCCCCTATGTGCGCCTGATGGTGCAGGCCACCATGGAGGATGATCCCAACCATGCCTCCCCCAGCAACTGGGGCGATCCGCTGGTGACCTACCAGTTCGGCATGCGCTACGGTCAGGATCCTGACTTCCAGTACTCCTGCCTGATCCTGCCCACGGCCCAGGAAACGGTGGAGGTGGAGTCCGGCTCCTCCACCACCACCCAGACCAACGTCTGGAACCAGGCCAGGGCTGGCGAGCCTTTCACCGTGTACTGCCTGCTGCGCAACAACGGCGCTGACGGCATGACCACCGCGCAGGCGAAGGTCAACGGCGAAGTGGTGGCGGAGAAGATCATGACCGTGGAGGGCGGCTCCTGGCGCGTTGTCCAGATGGACATCACCGTGGATGCGCCCGGCGAGTACACCATTGAGGTGGGCGGCACCGCGGGCACCATCACCATCGCTGAGTAATCCCCGATTCCCGGCCCGGCAGCAGGCATGAAGTCCGCTGCCGGGCTTCTTTGCCATGCGGGGGGCTTCCGGGAAGGCAGGCAGGGCGTCCTGCGGGGGATCACCGCCCGGGCCATGGCGCCGCGCCCGGCTGCCCGGCAGGCGTGCTGCATGCAGGACGAGCCATGGAGCACGGGCCAATGGCTTCCGATGCGCGGGGGATGCGGAGGGACGCGTGACGGGCCGCACGGCTGCCGCGCATACGGCTTCGGCGCGTCGCGCTGCGCCTTCTGCGCCCCATCGGGGATGTCACGGCTCACTGGCCCGGAACCATCATGCGCATCCATGAGGGATGGGAATCGCGGCGCCCGCGTGCAAAGCAAAACCGCCTTCGGTCAAAAGGCGGTTTGCCGGGACTGATGACCGGCTTCGAACCGGCGGCATCATCCCCGGGGTCATGATGTGACGCTGCCATACAGGCGGTGGGCGGCGTGTGATCCGGCGGCAGGGACGTGCAGGGTTCCTGCGTCGGACGGTTCCTGCCCGAGGCTGTCTATTCCGCTTACGGCTTCAGCGGGCCGTAGAAGTAGGAGACCGTCGCGCCGCCGTCGCACAGGATGGTGGAGCCGGTCATGAACGCGCCCCTGTCGCTCATCAGCAGCTCGGCCACGTTGGCCACCTCGTCGGCGGTGCCGGGACGGCCGGCGGGACACCGGGCAAACATGTTTTTGTAGAAGTCGCCGCGGGGGCCGTTGAACTCATCCACGGCCAGCGGGGTCACGATGATGCCCGGCGCGATGGCGTTGATCCGTGCTCCGCGCCGGCCCCATTCGACGCTCTGGGCCATGACGCGCTTCTCGTTGCAGCGCTTGGCCAGCTGGTAGGCGTGGAGCGTATCGCGGATGTTCCCGGGCTGCAGCAGGGGCAGCGACAGCAGCTCCCCGGCGGGGGTGGTCGCCAGCAGTGCGTCCTCCGCCGCCGTCAGCTGGGGCATCCGCCAGCCGGACTGGCTGGAGATCGTCACGCCGACGCCACCCTCCCGGATGACCCGGCCCACCTCCTCCAGCAGAACCGCCGTGCCGTAGAGATCCACCTGCAGGATCTCCTCGATGGACGCCTGGCTGGGCGATACCCCGGCGGCGTTGATCATCATGGCAATGTCGCCGTGCTTCCGGCCCTCCGCGATCAGGGCCTGAATGGATGCGCGGCTGGAAAGGTCCATCTCCATGGGGATCACGTCGAAGCCCGCGGCCGTCATGATCTGGGCTGCGGCCTGCGCGTTTTCGATTTTCCTGTCGCCCACGACGATCTTCTTTCCGCAGCCCATCCGGCGGGCGATCGCCATGCCGATCTGCCCGGCGCCGGCCCAGAGGAGTACGTCCCTGCTCATCCTTCCCACTCCTTTGCTGTCAATGATCGAATTCCCCGGACACCATTTTCAGCAGCTCCCGGATCTGCAGGTGCTGGGGACAGATGCCCTCGCAGGCGCCGCACGCCAGGCAGTCCTTGGCCCTGCGGCCGTTGCTGGTGTGGATGTTTTCATAATAGTAGCTGCTGTTCCAGCTGTTGAAGATCCTTTTGGCGTTCAGGCAGGCGAAAAGGTCGGGAATGGCGATGCCCTGCGGGCAGACCTCCGTGCAGTAGCGGCAGGCGGTGCAGGGGATCGCGCCCAAATTGCGGAAGATGGCGCAGACCTTCTGAACGGCCTCCTGCTCCTGCGGATTCAGGGGCCGGAAGTCCTTCATATAGCCGATGTTGTCCTCCATCATGGCCATGCTGCCCATGCCGGAGAGCACCATCATGACGCCCTCCTGGCTGGCGGCGAAGCGGATGGCATAGCTGGCGTTGCTGCCGCCGCCCAGCGCGTCGAAGAGCTGCTGGGCCTCCCCGGGGAGATTGACCAGCGAGCCGCCCTTGACGGGCTCCATGACGATGGCGGGCTTGCCGTGCCTGCGGCAGACCTCCAGGCACCTGCGGGATTCCACGGCAGGATCGTCAAAGTCCACGTAGTTCAGCTGGATCTGCACCACTTCCACCTGGGGATACGCCGTGAGAATCTGCTCCAGCACGTCGGCCTTGTCGTGGAAGGAGATGCCCAGATGCCGGATGCGGCCCTCCGCCAGAAGCTCCAGCGCCGTTTCGTAGGCGCGGCACTGCCGGT
Organism: Aristaeellaceae bacterium; assembly: GCA_051886675.1. Classification (GTDB taxonomy): domain Bacteria; phylum Bacillota; class Clostridia; order Christensenellales; family Aristaeellaceae; genus UBA11524. The sequence continues at coordinate 17,053 of JBJEYH010000149.1, read as the reverse complement.
ACCTGGCGAAGATCTGCTTGTCCTGCGCGTGCATCAGGTAGAAGTCGAAATAGTCGACGCCGCAGGCCTTCAGCTGGCTCTCGAACAGCGGGCGGATCTCCTCGCCGGCGCTGAAGTGATGGGTGGACAGCTTGTCGGTCAGGACGTAGCTTTCGCGGGGATACCGGGAGGTCAGGCACTCCCGCAGGGCGATTTCGCTCCTTCCGCCCAGGTAGCCGTGCGCGGTGTCGAAATAGTTGAAGCCCGCGGCCAGGAAGGCGTCCACCATCCTGCAGGTTTCCTCGTAATCCACCTCGCCGTTGACCATGGGCAGGCGCATGCAGCCGAAGCCAAAGTTCTTCTTCACCTTGTCAAAGCACGGATTCGTCATTGGGCTTCCCTCCCGGTAAAGTAGCGGTTGATGCTGTCCATCCTGGCCATCTGCCTCACGCCGAAGGGACAGCGGCTTTCGCAGTGACCGCACTGCAGGCAGGCGTCCGCCCGGACGGACAGCTTGGTATAATGGTTGGCGGCGATATCGTCCCCGGCCAGGGCGAGGTCGTAATACTTGTTCACCAGGCCCACGTCGATGCCCGCCGGGCAGGGCTGGCAGTGGTTGCAGTAGACGCAGGTGCCGGAAATGGCGTCCGCGGTGAAGGTGCCGATGACGGCGTAATCCCTCTCCGCCTCCGTGGCGGTCAGGAACCCCAGCACCTGATCCAGATGCTCCATGGTCTGCACGCCGGGCAGGGCCACCAGCACGCCGGGGCGGTCGATGGCATACTGCAGGCACTGGCTGTGGGTCAGGGCCACGCCGAAGGGCGAATGCTCCGCGGACAGAAGCTGTCCGGCGAAGAAGGGCTTCATCACCGAGATGCCCACGCCTTCCCGGGCGCACCGCTGGAACAGGTCGAACCGTTCCTTCACCGAGCCGATGCCGTAATCATCGCCCTTTTCAAAATCGTAGGCGGGGTTGATGGAGAACATCATCATGTCGATCAGCCCGGTGTCGATGATGCGGTTGGCCACCGAGGGCGTATGGGAGGAGAAGCCGATGTGGCGGACGATCCCCCGGGCCTTCAGCTCCTTCAGGTAGTCCAGCACGCCGATCTCCACCAGCCGGTCGAAGTCCTCGTCCTCATCCACGCAGTGCAGGAAGCCGAAGTCCACATAGTCGGTGCCGAGGGTCTCCAGCTCCCAGAGGAAGGTCCTCTGGATGGTCGCGAAATCCCGGCACCAGCCGTATTCGCCCTTTTCGTCGTAGACCGCGCCGAAGTGCACCTGCAGAAAGACCTTGTCCCGCTGACCGGCAATGGCCCTGCCAAAGGGCGCGAAGGTACTGCCCGCGGTGCACAGGTCGAAATAGTTGATGCCGCTGGCGATGGCCTTCCGGATGATGGCCTCGATTTCCTCCGGCGGGGTTTTGCCGATGCCGCCGAGCCCCAGCCCCAGCACGCCGAATCGCTCATGCGCCTGTCCGTGGGGCAGCTGTCTGTATTCCATGGTCAACGCTCCTTTCTCTTTCAGGCATCGCAGCCTTGTTTGTCCCAGGAAAGCACGCCGGTTCTGACGGCTTCCTCGTAGCGCCCGATTTTGTAGGCCAGCCGGTTCAGGGTGGCGTCGATCTGCCTGCGCTGCTCCAGCAGCGCTTCCCGCTGATCCACCAGCAGCTGCAGCCGGGCGGGGATGGTCGCATCCCCCTCCCGGGACAGACGCACATATTCGATCATCGCCTCCACCGGCAGCCCGGCGCTGCGCATGCATTTGGCCAGCTCCACCCACTTGAGATCCTCTTGCGTGAAATTGCGGATGCCGCCGGCCGTCCGGGTCACGGGCGGGATCATGCCGACCCGCTCGTAATAGCGCAGGGTGTCCTGGGTGATGCCGTACCGTTCGCTGACTTCCTTGATGGTCATGGCTGCTCTCCTCCGCATTCAGGCCTCTGGTATCATTATGCTACCTGGAGTTTGCTCCAAGTCAAGGCCTTTTCGGAAAAAACTTGTGACGCCTGTGGAAGGCACGGGCGCAAAAATGCCCGCAGGCTTGTCCTGCGGGCGGCAGTGTACGTGAACGCGGCAGCCATCATGAAGCACGTCAGCCCTGACCGTCAGCCTGCATGGCCGGAACACTCCCGGTATGCGCCCTGAAGCAATGCCGGATACTGACCAGCAGCATGGCGGCCGCGATGATCATGCTGATCACATCGGCAACAGGCTGCGCGGCGGCCACGGCGTACCTGTTGCCGAACAGGCTCATCGCCAGCACCGCGAGAATGCCCACATAGCCGTTCCTGGCGAAGCTGACGATGTTTGCCTGCTTCGCCTGCCCCATGGCCTGAATGACGAAGCCGATAAGATTGATCAGCCCCGAAATCCACATGGTGGAGGAGATAATGCGCGCAAACGCCACGCCCATCCTGATGGATTCTGCTTCCGTCAGGAATACACCGACGATATTCGGTGCAAAGACAAAGCACAGCACGGAAATCATCAGGCTGACCGCCAATGCCAGGAGCGTGCTGAAACGCAGGGTCGCCATGAATTTATGCTTGTCGCCCTTCCCAACCTGATACCCGATGAGCGGCTGGATGCCCTGCCCGATGCCGTTGGACACGGCCGAGCCGATGATCGCAACCTTCATGGCGACGACCATGGCAGCCACGGCAAGATCGCCGTAATTCCCCATGACGGCGTTGGAAATGATGGTGTAAACGTTCATCATCACCGTAATCATCGCGGCCGGGAAGCCAATGGCAAACACCTTTCTGGCAATGCCGTCCCGGACGGAGAAGTCCTTCGGATGAATGCTGAAGGACGACTTTCCGCGCAGAATGTACACGATGAAGAATACAGCGGCCGCCACCTGTCCGATGCTTGTGGCGACAGCGGCGCCCGCGCAGCCCATGTCAAGGGCCAGAATGAATACCGGATCGAGCAGGATGTTCAGAAGATTCCCGAGCAGCATGCCCGCCATGGAAAGAACCGGCTTGCCCTCGGAACGGACAAGCACGGCAAACGCGTTGGCGACGACCGCAAAGGGCGAGGACAGGGCAATCCAGAAAAGATAATCCCTGGTATAGCCGATGGTTTCGGCGCCCGTCGCGCCAAGCAGCTCCGCCAGCGGGCTGTCGAATGCCAGAAGCACAATCATCAGAGCAAGTCCCAGGCCCAGGCTGCACCAGAAGCAGAACGAGGAAACCTTCCTGATTCTGGCGGTGTTGCCCCTGGCGGTGTCCTGCGAGATGAAGGTCAGGCCGCCCGTTCCCAGGAGCGTGCCGAATGCCATGAAGAACATAAAGACCGGCGACGCCAGCGTGACGCCGCTGACCATGTAATCATTGTGCGTCAGGCCGATGAAGAACAGGTCCGCGTAATTGTAAATCAGCATCATGGCCACGATGGCAATGGACGGCAGCACATTTTTCAGCACTGCCTTCGATACAGGCAGATGGTCCATCTCCTGCAAAGCGTTCTGAGCGCGCATTCCGAGTACCTCCTCATTTTCGTGAACGACGGACTGCCCATCGGCGCCCCCAAAAAAGGCCTCCCGAAGCAATCCCTGTTGACAATTCCGGGTTTTCCGCCCATAATCCAATATAAGCCGCCTGTCGGAAATCTTCAATCGACAATGCTCGCAAAGCGGCTGATATCCGCCGTTTTCCGAAAAGCGGCGCATATCCCGGAGGCAGGATGGAAAAGGACAAAGTGGATCTTCGGATTGTGAAAACAAAAAAGGCCATTCGGGAAACGTTCCTTGACATGCGCAGGACAACGCCCCTGGAAAAAATCCGGGTGCGGGATCTGTGCAGCCGCGCGCTGATGAACAAATCGACCTTCTACTATCACTACACGGATGTTTTTCAATTGTCCGACGAAATCGAGCAGGAAGCGCTGGACAGGTGCTTTGAGCATTTTCAGGAAAGGGATCTTCTCTTTCCGGAGCCGGCGGCCTTTCTGGACGCCATGCAGAAGGCGCTGGGCTCGGAAGTCGATGTGCTGAAAATCCTGTCCACCGGCCGGGAAGACGCTCAGCTCGCCAAAATCGAAAGAAAGCTGTACAGCCTTTGCCTGCCGGAAGGCTTGCCGGAGGAGGAGCAGTACAGGATCGCCTTTGCCATTGGCGGAATGATTCATGTGATGCAGCGCTTCGACCCGGAGAGAAGGCACGACAACCCTGAGGTGAACCGGCACATCAGCTGGCTGCTGAGGAAGCTGAAGGACTGATCCGGCCGCGCTGTGATCGGAAGCCGGACGAAGGCTGACGGCGCAGCCCTGCCCGGCGGGGAGCGCGCGGCAATTGAGCAAAGCGAACCGACCCTGGATACGGAGGAAAACATGGCATACAGCGAACTGATGAAGAGCTTTCACCGCATACGGCCCTACCTGCGGTCCTTCTATGTATACGGCTTCCGGCACCGGCAGGAGTACGACGCCAAAAGCGGCAGAAGCTACGACAATGAACGCCGCCGGGTGGAGAGCTGGCTGGGGAACTACATGAAATTCGGGCAGGATGAGAACGGGAAGCGGGTATTCCTGTCCGTGGACAGCCGGAGCATCCCCGGCAATCCTTTGTTCCGGGCCTTCAGGGCGAAGAGCTTTACGGATCTGGACATCACGCTTCACTTTCTGCTGATGGATCTGCTGGAGGAAGATGAGGGTCTGACCCTCAGCGGTATTCAGGACGCGCTGGATGAATACCTGGCGGAATTCGATACGGCCCGGCAGCCGGACGAATCCTCCCTGCGGAAAAAGCTGGCGGAATACGGGCAGCTCGGCCTGGTGCGGAAGGAAAAGCAGGGAAAGCAGGCGCTGTACTATCTGGAAAGCACGCCTGCATCCCTTGACGCCTGGGCGGACGCGGCGGCGTTCTTCTCCGAGGCCGCGCCCCTGGGGGTGGTGGGATCCTACCTGATGGACAGGCTGGAGACCCGGCCGGACTATTTCCGCTTCAAGCACCACTACATCCTGAACGCCCTGGACAGCGAGGTGCTGTACGCGCTGTTTCTGGCGATGGGCGAAGGCAGGCAGGTGACCATCCGGCAGAACAACCGCAGCCACGAGCTGCTGCCGCTGAGAATCTACGTCAGCACCCAGACCGGCAGACAGTATGTGCTGGGGCAGTCAGCGCGGCGGTTTCAGTTTTTCCGGCTGGATCTCATTGACAGCGTGAAGCCCGGGGAGCCTGCGGAGGCACCGCCGGCGGAAGCCCTGCAGGCCTTTCAGCGCAGGGTCTGGGGCGCCGCCACGAAAGCGAGGAGGGAGCCCGAGCATCTGGAAATGGTGATTCACGCGGAGCCGGAGGAAGCCCATATCGTCCAGCGGCTGCAGCGGGAAAAGCGCTGCGGAACCGTCACGGCGCTGGGCGGGGGCGACTGGCTGTTTGCGGCGGACGTGCTTGACGCGGTGGAGCTGCTTCCATGGATTCGCACCTTCACGGGGCGGGTGGTGTCCCTGCGATGCGCCAACGCGGAGGTGGAAAAGCGGTTCTACGGCGATTTGGCGGCGCTGCGGGCCATGTACGGAGGGGATGCGGATGCTGTTCAGTGAGATTTACGGGAGCTACTATCAGACCGTGGCGAAGATTCTCTCCCGGGCAGTGGCGGGCACACTGGACGGGAAAGCCCTGCAGCGCATTGTGCAGGAAACCGCCTTTGCCGAAAGCCCCCTGACCATCCCCGACGCGCTCGTCTCCGGGCAGTGGCCGCTGCTGACCCGGGACTACGGCACGCCGCTGCTCAGGGAGCCGGCCATGCCCCTGACCCTGCTGCAGAAGCGCTGGATGAAAGCCATTCTGCTGGATCCCCGGGTGCAGCTGTTCCAGCCGGACGCCACAGGCCTGGAGGATGTTGCGCCGCTGTTCCGGCAGGAGTGGCTGGTGTATTTCGACCGCTACACCGACGGGGATGATTACGGCGACCCCGGCTACATCAGCCGCTTCCGCACCATACTCACCGCCCTCCGGGAGAAACGGCAGCTCCAGCTGGTCTTCCGGGACGGCAGGGGCAACCGCCACAACACCGCTGTCTCGCCGCAGTATCTGGAGTACTCCGGGAAGGACGACCGGTTCCGGCTGGCGGCGGAGGGCTTCCGGCCCTGGATCGTCAACCTGTCCCGGATCGAAGACTGCCGTCTGCTGGAATCGGCAGCCTTCAGCACCCATCAGGACTTTCGCCATACCCGCTCCCTGACCCTGACGCTGACGGACGAACGGGGAACCCTGGAGCGGGTGCTGCTGCACTTCTCCCATCTGGAGAAGGAAACCAGAAGGCTGGACGATACCCATTATCAGCTGACCCTGCACTATGACCAGAACGACGAAACGGAAATGCTCATCCGCATTCTGTCCTTCGGGGCCATGGTGCAGGTCATCGCCCCGGAAAGCTTCCGGGACAGAATCCGGCAGCGGCTCGCCCTGCAGAGCCGGTACTGACAGCTCCCCCCGAAGGCGTCGCGCTTTCGGGGGATTTCTTTCGGGAAAAATCGGGTATTCCGGAGATCGCAACTTTTTTTCCGTGATGTTTCGGCGCGCGCATGTTATGATATGCCTGCAATCGAACAGGAAAGATGGCACCGTGAACAAAACCTTCCCGTGGTGGTGCTGAGGAAAGCCAATTTGTTCAACAGGGTGGTTTCGGCTCTGTAAGATAAACCCGGTGACGGGGATAAAGGGAGCAATCCCGACTTGCCGCAAGGCGAGCCCGACGGAAAACCCATAACGAAGATTTCACCTTTCTGCCCAAGGGCGACTGCTGAGGGTATGGTGGGATCGGGATCGGCGGTACATCGCCAGGTTCCTCATCCGGAAACGGAGTAAAAGCGGTTATGGTTTCAGGGTGTGAGCTGCGCAACAGCGAATGCTTTGGGAATCCTGAGGAAGCCCCTCAAACCGAAAGGAAGGGGACGCCGAAAGGAAGGGAGTCCGCAAGACGAACAGGGCTGCGAATTCCGGGCCTTGCCCAAAAGGCAGGGATGAACAATGTACACCTCGTAGTCCTCAACATTTTAGCTCACTTTGGTAGAGCGTCACCAATTTCCTGATGAAGCAGCCGGTTCGATTCCGGCAAATGTGTCAGCCAAAGTGTGTACGGCTTCAGGAAAGAAAATCCACTTATTGTTCTGCGATATGAACACTTACGGCGGCCGCAAGCCAAGGTAAGAGAAAGTATTGAGTAAGTGCAACTCTAAGAGGTCGCAGCCTCTGAATTCCGCAAGGAAGAATGTGCCGAAAAGAAATCTATGGTGTCCTGATGCAAGAGTTTGCTGGTTTTTGCAAAATCAGTGTGGATGTCCGCTACTGGCTAATCCCCAGTGTGAGCACCGGTGCCAACGCCGGCTGATGCGGACGGAACAGGTCAAGCTCTCAGCCTGAACTTTCACAAAACGGTTCCGCGATTCCAGGTCATCATCACCATGGTACCTTCGTCCGGATGTCAGGATGCCGGAGCGTCTCTCCGGCGGCGCGGGTTCGGGTCCCGCGGAAATCACTTAATCGGATATTGATGTAAATGTGAAGCATGTCTGTCCTCCAAACAGATCGTACCGGTTCGAGTCCGGCATATCCGTCCAGAAAAAAAGACTTGAAAGGAGTAATTCCCATGAATATTCGTCATCTTCAGCCGGGCAATCAGGTTTCCTTCGGACGGTATCCCCAGGGCGCCATGGGCGAGGTTCAGCCCATCGCGTGGCAGGTACTGGATGTTCGGGAAGATCGGGCGCTGCTGCTGTCCCGGTATGTGCTGGATATGCAGCCCTTCCACTCGGAGCAGCGCGGTGTCCGCTGGATGGATTCCGCCGTTCGCCAGTGGCTGCAGGAGACCTTCCTGCCCACCGCCTTTTCCCGGGAGGAGCAGGCGGAGATCTGTCGCACCGCCTCCGAGGCCGACCCCTTCGATGACTTCCCGACGCGGATGCTGTCCGACGGCGAGGAGCAGACAGACGATCCCGTCTTCCTGCTCTCCACGGAGGAGGTCAGGCAGTATTTCCACAATGAGAATGAGCTGTTCTGCACGGACGCCACGGCTCAAATGACACCCTGGGTCGCAGCCAGTCATCCCGACGTTGACGAGATGGACGACAATGTCTGCTGGTGGCTGCGTTCCCGCTCCGGCCAGCGGCCCTTCGCCTTCATCGTGTCCCCGGTGGATTCCATCGGTGTCAGCATGATCAGTCCGGACAATTGCCAGGGTGTCCGTCCGGCCCTGTGGGTCAGGATCGGATGACCTTGTCCAGGCGCATTGGATCCCGTGCAGGGCGGAAAGCCGGGATCCGGCGGCACACTCCGACAGACGGAAAACAGGACATCAGGTGGCAGAATCCATCTGGCATGACGAAGGGGCGAGCGCATCGCCCCTTCTTTGATTGCGCGGGGATCATGTGCAATTCATGCAGCAGGCCGATGAGCAGCCGGGCGAGGTGAAGGCTCACGGCATGGCGTGCGCCTGTCTGGAGAAGGATGCTGAAGTGAAGACGAAGCTGATGCCGCACATGATCCTTGAACAGGCGGTGGAGGAGATCCTGCGCAGATCAGGGACTATCTTCCGGTGACAGCGCCCCGGGCGTTCATTCTGGGCGGTGACAAGTCGCTGACCTGTCAGCAGGTCGGACGAATGTGCGAGCGAATTCAGCGGGACACGGGCTTTGATGAAAAGATCACGCCGGTCCGCTTCCGGACAACGGTGCTGACCGATCTGTACGATCAGCCCAAAGACCTGAAGCAGACACAGCAGGCAGCCGGGCACGCAAACGCGGCAACCGCCATGAAGCACTATGTCAAAGGTCGCGCAGAGCGTGCCAACACAGCGGTGGCCATCGCGACGGTATACGGTGTCCGCTGACGGAACATTTGACGCGGCTAGAAGGCCCCCAGCCCTTATGACTCAAGGGCTTGCAGGGCATTTTCCGGACACAGAATTGACGCATGAATTGAAAAATGCCTGTTTCCAGGGGACGAGACCATCCGGCGCAAACGGAGCAGCAAAGCCCGGAAAGGCGCAAGAAAGCCGGAAACCCTTGATACACAACAAAAAAACCGCCTTCGTTCAAAAGGCGGTTTGCTGGAGCTGATGACCGGATTCGAACCGGTGACCTCATCCTTACCAAGGATGCGCTCTACCGACTGAGCTACATCAGCACGTTGTCTCGCGACAACGTTGATATAATACCACACCTTCCGGAAAAATGCAAGGGGTTTTGGAAGAAAATTTTCACGAAATATTCCGGCGGCGGATGGCGCGGCCTTCAGTAGCCCCAATTCAGCCGGGCCGGGCGGGCTTCGCCGGGGATGGCGGCGGCGCGGAGCGAGGTCAGCAGCCGGGCGAATACCTCGTCCGCCAGGGCGTCGTGCCCGGCGGGGGAGGCGGACGTCCCGGCCTGCGCGCAGGCCACCGCGGCAGCGCAGCAGAAGGTGAACCCCAGGGCGCTGGTGGAGGCACGGGCCGCGGCCTGGGCTGCGGGATCCGCAGTCTCCCGGGCAGCCTGCCGGGCGGCTTCCAGCGGCGCAGCAAGGCCCGCGGCGGATAGCTCGCCCGCCAGGAAGCGGCGGACGGCGGCCAGGGTCTCCGGCAGCCGTCCGTCCTCCGGGCAAGCGGCAAGGTATACCGGCAGCGCCAGCGCCTCCGCCTGATCCGCCGCCCAGCGGGTAAGGGTGGCGTGGCTTTGCGTCTCCATCAGCCGCATCATCGCCGCCACGGTGGGATGCTCCGCGCTGCCCGGCATCCTGCGCAGACGGGGCATGATCAGGCGTCCGTCTTCAGGAAGGGGGCGCAGGCAGGCTGCCGACGCATCAGATCCGCCACCAGCCCCGCGATCACCTGGGCGCCGTGGGCGTTGAAATGGGTCTTGTCGTCGTGGCCGTCGGGGAAATCGGGATGCTCGCCGGGGGCCAGGCGGACGAACAGCTCCGCGGTCTTTTCCTCCCCCAGGGAGAGGTACAGCGCCCGGGAAGCCTGCTTCAGGTCCAGGAGCGGAATACCGCGCTCCGCGGCCAGATGGCGGATGGCGGCGGGATACTCGCCGTGGGTGTAGAGGATGCTGTCCGCCCCCACGAAGAAACGGCGGCAGACGGGGGTCATCAGCACGGGCTGCGCGCCCTTGGCCAGGGCCGCGTCGCAGTAGCGGCTCAGCTGCCGGGGGAAGGTGGTGGCCGGATCGGTGTGACGCTCGGCATCATCCTTCTCGTCATTGTGGCCGAACTGGATCAGCAGCAGATCCCCGGGCTGCATGCCTTCCTCCACGGGGACGAAGCGGCCCTCGTTCATGAAGCTCAGGGAGCTGCGGCCGCTCATGGCATGATTGGCCACCTGCACGCCGGGGGCGACGTAATCCGGCAGCGCCCAGCCCCAGCCCCGGAAGGGCGGCGTGTTGTCCTCCACGGTGGAATCGCCGATGATGTAGATGGTAGGCATGGCATCATTCTCCTTTGCAGCGTTGGTGATTGCCATCAGTATACCGCAGCGGAACGGTACGCGCAAGGCGCCGGCGACGCAATGCCGGGCAGTTTCGATCACATTTCGCGCAGAATGGGTGCAAGCCCCGTGAATGCAGCGGGCAAACCGGGCGATGCGCGCGGGATCGGGCGAAGAATCATCGGAAGGAAGCGCTGCGCCCGTGGCCGGAAGCGGAAAGCAGCCTGCCGCAGGGAGGGCTGACGGACGCGCTTCCCGCTTCCGCAGGCCGGCCGGGTCGGACGCGGCGGTCAATGACCGACGCGGCGCGGCCTTTGCCCCGGTCCTGCTGATGCGGCGGGCCGGGAGGGCTTCTTCCGCAAATCATCGATTCTGCGCGATGGACAGGCAATTTGCTCTTGCAAAAGCCTGCCGTATCCGCTATGCTGAATGCAAACCACCACGCGTACAAGGAGGTATCGCCATGACGTATATTCCCGCGCCCGCCCGTTATGACAGCATGCCCTATCGCCGCTGCGGCAACAGCGGCATCAAGCTGCCGGCCGTTTCCCTGGGCCTGTGGCACAATTTCGGCAGCATCACGCCCTTCGGCGTGCAGCAGAGCCTGCTGCGCACCGCCTTCGACAACGGCATCACCCACTTCGACCTGGCCAACAACTACGGCCCGCCCTACGGCGAGGCGGAGCGGAACTTCGGCGTGCACATGCTGCGGGACTGGAAGCCCCATCGCGACGAGCTGATCATCTCCACCAAGGCCGGCTACGACATGTGGCAGGGGCCCTACGGCGATCACGGCAGCCGCAAGTACCTCATCGCCAGCCTTGACCAGAGCCTGAAGCGCATGAACCTGGATTATGTGGATATCTTCTACCATCACCGGCCCGATCCGGAGACGCCCCTGGAGGAAACCATGGGCGCGCTGGATCATATCGTGCGCAGCGGCAAGGCGCTGTACGTGGGCATTTCCAACTACCGTCCGGAGCAGGCGGCCAAGGCCATCCGCATCCTGAAGGAGCTGGGCACGCCCTGCCTGATTCATCAGCCCAACTACTCCATGTTCGACCGCTGGATCGAGAACGGCCTGACGGACGTGCTGCGTCAGGAGGGCGTGGGCTGCATCTGCTTCGCGCCCCTGCAGAACGGCCTGCTGACCAGCCGCTACCTCAACGGGATTCCCGCGGATTCCCGCGCCGCCCACGATCCCCGCTACCTCAAGCCCTCCGCCATCACGCCGGAAAAGCTGGACAAGGTTCGCGCGCTGAACGACATCGCCCTGAGCCGCGGCCAGGCCCTGTCCCAGATGGCGCTGGCCTGGGTGCTGCGGGATCCGGTGGTGACCTCCGCGCTCATCGGCGCCAGCCGCCCCGAGCAGATCGTCGAGAACGTCAGGGCGCTGGATGCCGCGCCCTTCACCCAGGCGGAGCTGGATGCCATCGACGCGATCCTCGCCCGGTAAGCATACGGCCCCGAACCTTCCGGCGGACGGGAGGCGCGGGGCCCTTTTGCTTTGGGCGCGCGGACAGGATGGTCGTTTCTGCGTGTTTTATGGCGCAAAGAAGGGTGCAATGGCATGCCTGAAACGGTATGATGATACCATGGCTGACCCGGGAATCAATATTGGCTGCGAGGGGTGACGGGAATGGATCAAGCGCTGCTGGCGCGGGTGGACATGTGGCTTCAGGCCCACCGGCAGGAAATCATCGACGATCTGATCGGCCTGGTGCGGATACCCAGCGTGTCCGTGCCGGACGAGGCTGTGCCGCCCTACGGCCAGGCCTGCCGGGACGCGCTGCAGTACATGTTCGGTCTGGCTGCGCGCCACGGCTACCGTAGTCGGAACTACGACAACTATGTGGGATCCATCACCTTTTCCGATGGGGATGAGGAGGTGGGCATCTGGGCGCATCTGGACGTGGTGCCCGTGCCGGATCCTGCGGAATGGGATTATCCGCCCTTCGAGGGGACGCTGGTGGACAACCGCTACCTCATCGGCCGGGGCGTGCAGGACAACAAGATGGCGGCCATCGGCGTCTTCCACGTGATGAACTGCCTGCGGGAGCTGGGCGTGCCGCTGAAGCACCGCTACAGCCTGTACATGGGCACCAGCGAGGAAACCGGCATGGAGGATGCCCGGTACTTTGCCGCGCACTATCCGTGCCCGGATCTGTCCATCGTGCCGGACACGGGCTTTCCGGTGTGCTGCGCCCAGCGGGGATGCATGGTGCTGGGGGTGAGCGTGCCCTTCGCCCATCGGGTGAGCATCCGCCAGGGCAACAATCCCTCCGTGACCCCGGAGGAAATCACCGCCCTGCTGGAGGACGGCCGCGTCCTGACCGCCCGGGGGGATTCGTCCCACGTCTTCAACGCGGCCAGGGCGGACAACGCCATCCTGCGCCTGCTGAACATGCTGGGGGAGGAATATCCCGCCGAGGCGGACAGCCTGCGGAGGCTGCGCGCCCTGCTGAACAGCTGGCACGGGGAGAGCCTGGACATCGCCTGCGCGGACGAATTGTCCGGCGCGCTGCAGATGGGCGCGACGGAGCTTGCGTGCGACGGGGCGCGGCTGGAGGCGAAGGTGTACGTCATCGTGCCGGTGACGGCGGACGCGGCGGAGCTGACCGCCCGGGCGCAGGCGAAGGCGTCCGGCGCGGGGGCGCAGGTGCGGCAGGTGCGGCTGCGGCCCTCCTGCTCGTTCTCCATGGAGCATCCCGTGGTGACCGCGCTGACCGATACCTACAACCGGGTCATGGGGCAGGACAGCAGGCCCTTCGTCATGTCCGGGGGGAACTACGCGGCGTATCTGCCCAATGCCTTCGGCTTCGGGCCGGGGATGCCGGGGCGGGAATTCCCGGCGCACATTTTCCGCAGGGGACGGGGCGATTATCATCAGTGTGACGAGAGCGAGGACATCGACCACACGCTGAACTTTATGCGCGTCTACGCCATGAGCATTGTGACGCTCAACGGCATGGACGTGGGCAGGGCGCGCTGATATGGACGAGCGGAAGTATCTGGATGCGCTGCAGCGCGAGATCAAGCCGGCCCTGGGCTGTACGGAGCCCATTGCCGTGGCGCTGGTGGGGGTGCGGGCCCGGGAGGCCCTGGGCCGCATGCCGGAGCGGATTGACCTGTCGGTCAGCCGCAGCATCCTCAGGAACGCCATGGGCGTGGGCATACCGGGAACGGGCATGGTGGGGCTGGAGATCGCATCGGCCCTGGGATGCGTGGCGGGACATTCCTGCTGCGGGCTGGAGGTGCTCTCCGGCGCGACCCCGGAGGATTGCGAGCAGGCCCGGGCCATGGTCGGCGAGGCCGCATTCACGTGCAGGCCCGGGAAACGGACAGGAAGCTCTTCATCAAGGCGCGGGTATCCGCCGGGGAGCATGAGGCGGTGTGCGTCATCGAGGACACCCACACGGGCGTGACCTGTCTGGCCTGCGACGGGCAGGTGATCGAGCGGCGGGAGGGGCAGTCCCGGCATCCCGGCGCGAAGGCCGCCCACGACCTGAGCGTGGCGGGGATCTTCGGGTTCATCCGCGCGGTGGACGCGGAGAAGCTGGCCTTCCTGCGGGAAGCCGTCGCCATGAACGACGCCATTGCCGCGGAGGGGCTGGAGCAGGACTGCGGCATGCGGGTGGGCAAGGTGCTGCAAAGCGGCCGGGACATGGAGGCCATGCCCGTGAGCGCCGCGGGCAGCGGCAATCAGGGCATCTGCGCGTCGCTGCCGGTGGCGGCCACCGCCAGGAAGCTTCATGCCGGCGGGGAGACCATGCTCCGCGCCCAGGCCCTCAGCTAGCTGCTCACCATCCACATCAAGAGCGTTATCGGGCGGCTGTCGCCCCTGTGCGGCTGCGCCATCGCCTCCTCCATCGGCTCGGCCTGCGGGGTGGTATACCTGATGGGCGGCGGGATGGAGCAGATGCACTTCGCCATCCGGAACATGATCGCCGATATCTCCGGCCTGATCTGCGACGGCGCCAGGTCCAGATGCGCGCTGAAGATCGCCGGCTCCGTGGCCAGCGCCATGCAGTGCGCCCGGCTGGCCATGACGGGGGTAGGGGCGTCCAGCCTGGACGGCATGATCGCCGGGGACGTGGAAAACAGCATCCGCAATCTGGCCAACCTGGGCAGCGAGGGCATGAAACGCACGGATCGCGTGATTCTGGACATGATGATCGCCAGGCAAGGCGGAAAATACAGGGAGGAATACAGCCATGAACAAGCGTGAACGGGTTCTTGCAGCGATGAATCTTCAGCCGGTGGACCGGCCGCCGGTGGGCTTCTGGTTCCACTTCCAGGCCGAGCAGGGCGCGGGCGAGGCCTGCGTGCGGGCGCACCTGGACTACTACAACCGCGTCGACGTGGACATGGTGAAGATCATGTGCGACAGCTACTTCGACTATCCCAACCCCGTGGCCAAGGCCGTGAAGGAGCCGAAGGACTGGTACGCCATGAAGCCCCTGGGCAAGGATTCCCCCTTCATCCGGGAGCAGGTGGAGCGCGCCCGGGCGGTGAAGGCCGGCCTGAAGGACGACATGGTGGTGCTCTACAACGTGTTTGCGCCCTTCTCGCTGATCCGCTTCGGCGTGGGGGACGAGCTGGTCATGGAGCATCTGCGCCGGGAGCCGGAGGCCATCGCCTATGCGCTGGACGTGATCGCCCGGGACTGCTGCACCCTCTGCGAGCTGCTTCTCACCGACGCGGGCATCGACGGCGTCTACTACTGCGTGCAGGGCGGCGAGAAGAACCGCTTCACCCCTGAGGAATACCGGCGGCTCATCACCCCCACCGACAAGCGGGTGCTGGAGTATGCCAACCGCTTCAGCGATGCCAACGTGCTGCACTGCTGCGGCTGGGCGGGCATTCCCAACAACCTGGAGGTCTGGCAGGACTATCCCGCCAAGGCGGTGAACTGGGCCTGCTATGTGGAAAACGTGAACCTGGTGGAGGGCATGAAGTTCTTCGGCGGGCGGTGTGTTCTGGGCGGGTTTGACAACCGGCCCCAGGGCGTGCTGTACAGCGGCACCCGGGAGGAAGTGGAGGCCGAAACGGCCCGGCTGATTCAGCGCGCCGGCAAGACCGGCGTGATCCTGGGCGCGGATTGCACGCTGCCCTCCACGGTGGACGTGAACCGCTTCGGCTGGGTGGCGGAGGCCGCGGGACGCCTGGCGTAACAGGCGGGATCGTTCTCTTGACAGAACGGACAGCTGTGCTTATAATGCAGCCATTGGTACAGAGGGTGAGGCGATGGCGCATGCAGCAGGGGGGAAACGTGCCGCAGAGCATTTTCTACCGGCACTTTGACCTGCCCGCGAATTTTCCGGTGATCGGGCTGCTGGGGGATTCCTGGCGATGCGTCCGGGAGCCGGTGACGCGCATGCACTTCCACAACTGCATGGAGATCGGCTATCTGTTCGAGGGCAGCGGGGTGTACTACGTGGGGGATCAGCAGGTGCGCTTCGAGGCGCCCTGCGTGGTGATCGCCCCGCCCAACGTGCCCCACGCCAGCCTGGTGGACGAGGGCGCGACCTGCCGCTGGAACTGGCTGTATGTGGATCCCCAGGCCATGCTGCCCCAGCTGAGTCCCCGTCTTGCGGGCAAGCTGAGCGAATACCAGCGTCTGCTGGGCGGCGCGGAATGCGTGCTGGCGGGGGAGGAGCATCCGGAGGTTCTGTCCCTGCTGCGGCTGATCATCCAGGAGATGGAGCGGGCACGGACCCATTATCACCATGTGGTGCGGGAACTGTTCTGCGCGCTGTTCCTGCTGCTGCTGCGATCCTTTTCCGGCACTGCCCGGGGCGATCGCTGCGTCAACAGCCAGCTGGGCTGCATCGCTCCGGCCATCGCCTACATCGCGGAAAACTACATGAACGGGATTTCCATCGACACCCTGTCCCGGCTGTGCCACGTGAGCACCTCCCATTTCCGGCGGCTGTTCCGGCAGGCGCTGGGCTGGGCGCCCCTCGATTACGTGCAGATGGTGCGCATCGACCGGGCCTGCGTGCTGCTGTACAACTGCGAGTATTCCGTCACGGAGATCGGCCTGCAGGTGGGCTATCCGTCGCCCTCCAGCTTCAACCGGCAGTTCCGGCGGATTCACGGCATATCCCCCAGCCAGTGGCGGCAGAAGATGCGCAGCGAGGACAATCCCATTGTCACGGCGTATTTCAACTCCCTGCCGCCATCCGCGTTCCAGTTCTTCCCGGTGGAGTATCAGGCGTTTCAGAAGTGATCAGATGCGGCGCGTCGGAGGGGTTCCGGCGCGCCGCTTTTGATGCGGAGGAGGACGGGGGCTGCGGGGGGAGGCGGATGAGGCCGCTTCTCTGGTGTATGCGGAATCTGCCGTTTCCGGCGCGGGCGGACTGGCGTCGCCTGCTGGGAAACTCGGGCTTCTTCTCGTTCCATTTTATCTTGTCTTTGGTGTTACGCCTGGGCTGCCGCCCAGACCTGCGCAGGGGCTAACGCCGCCCCTGCACCCGCGCAAGGGGCATCGCCCCTTGACCCTTTTCCGCTGGCGCGTTCACTTGCAGTGCGCGGAACCTGCCGTTTCCGACGCGGGCGGACTGGCGTCGCCTGCTGGGAAACTCGGGCTTCTTCTCGTTCCTTTTTATCTTTTTCTTTGTGTTGCGCCTGGGCTGCCGCCCAGACCTGCGCAGGGGCTGACGCCGCCCC
>JBJEYH010000148.1:0-5585 GCA_051886675.1 Aristaeellaceae bacterium | reverse complement strand
GGCGATGACCAGAATGAGGAAACCGTTCATCTTTTTCCCTCTCCCTTGAGTGAAATTTTATCCGAAACCGTCCATGTCGACGGGTCAGACCGGGTTGATGCTGCGCAGGGCGCGGCCCCTCTCCGCGCGGGCGCAGGGGTTATTCCGCCTGGGGGGTGGGCTCTTGCGGCGCGGGGGCCTTCAGCAGCTGCTGGAAGTGCCTGCGCATCTCCTTGCCCGTGGAATTGAAGGCCATCCTGCCGGTGGGCACCTCCACCGCCAGGGCGCGGCCCGTGGCCCAGCCGCGAAGGCTGAAGCGGTAGTTCTTCGTGAAGCGCAGCCGCCGCACAGCTTTGGCGGCCTCCGGCTCCATGCGCTCGCAGAGGAACACCACCGTCAGGTAGGAGTACATATGGCCCTCCGGGGGCACGTCCGCCCCGGGATGCACCAGCTCGGGCTCGGCCTCCTTCGTCAGGAAGGCGAACCAGTCCTCCGCCATGGCCGCGGTCAGCACGGGCGCGGTGACGAAAATGCAGTGCTCGTAGGCATTGGCCTGCCACACCACCCATTTCTTGCTGAGCATGTAGCGGGAATTCAGCGCCCGCAGCTGCGCCAGCGCCTCCACCCGGCGGGACGCCACCTGCGCGTCCCGGGCAATGTCATAGTTGCACGCAAAGGACGCAAGCGTCCGCTCCAGCATCTGCGCCGTGTCCATCGGCCGGCCTCCTTGTATCCGGGCTGCAAAAAGCCCGTCTCCTGCCTGTGCAAGAGACGGGCTGTCACCCGCGTTACCACTCCTGTTGCCGCCCCGGGGACGGCCTCTCTGCCGCACCGGCATGCCGGCACGCTCCCCTGTAACGTAGGGATCACGTTCGCGCCTACCAGGGCCTGAGGCCGCTTCAGCGCGACTGCTCGTGAGGGAGGCGTAGCCAGGCTGCTTCATGCCTTGCACCATCCGGCATTTCTCTGGGGAAGACAGCGGGACCCGTGTGTCTCAGTCAGCGCATGTATTCGTAATGGGATCAAAAAGTGATCACTCAGAAAATACCACCATTTCCCCTTTTCTGTCAATGGCTTGCATGGCAAAAACACGAAAAGAACAGTCTGCCGGTGGACTTTGGGCTATCGAAGGCCCTGCTTCCGGCTGTAATGGAAATAATAGGGTACCTGAACCAGCAGCATGACCGTCCAGCCCGCGCAGCAGGCGAAGGTGATGCCCAGGATGCCCATCGTGGGCGCCAGGATATAGGTGAAGATCACCCGCAGGGTGGTCTGGATGCAGGTGCCCAGGAGGGTCATCTTCATCATGCCCATGCCCCGGTAGAAGCCCTGGACGCCGTTGGTCATGGCGGGCCACAGGTAGAACAGCGCCATGGACAACAGATACCTGCCGCCCTGGGCGATGACCTCCGCGCTGCCCTCGCCGGTGACGAACCAGCTGACGATCTGCTCCCGGAACAGGAGCGTCACCGTGCCGATCAGCACCCAGTAGCAGGCCTCCAGCATCAGCCCCCGCCGGAAGCCCGCCCGGATGCGCTCCTTCTTTTCCGCGCCCCGGTTCTGGGCCACAAAGGTGGTGATGGCGTGGGAGATGCTCTGCTCGGGGGTGAAGGCGAAGTCATCCACCCGGGTGCAGGCGTTGAAGGCGGCGATGACGTTCACGCCCAGGGCGTTGACCTGCCCCTGGATCAGGAGCTTGCCGATGGGCTGCACGGCCTGCTGCAGGGCGGTGACGCTGCCGTAGCGCAGGGTTGTCTTCAGCAGCGCGGGATCAATGCGCCACTCCTCCTTCTGCAGGCAGAGCATGGGCACCTTCCGGCGGATATAGATGAAGCTCAGCGCCGCCGAGACCGCCTCGGCAATCACCGTGGTGGTGGCCGAGCAGACGATCCCGAAGCCCATAAGGCCGATGAAGATCAGATCCAGCACCGCGTTCAGGCAGGAGGAAAACATCAGGAACTTCAGCGGCGTTTTGCTGTCACCCACGGACTTGAGGGCCTGGGCCAGGGCGTTGTAGAAGTAGGTGAAGGGCGCGCCCAGGAAGGTGATGCGCAGGTAGATGACGGTGATATCCTCGATATACGCCGGGACGTTCAGCAGGCGCAGGATGGGCCGCGTCAGCAGGAAGCCCAGCGCCGCCACCGCCAGGGAGAACATCAGCCCGAACAGCACGGTGGTGGCCATTTCCCGGCGGAGCCTGTCCTCGTCCTTCGCGCCGAAGAACTGGCTCATCAGCACCCCCGCGCCCATGCAGATGCCGCTGATGCCCAGAATCACCAGGTTCATCACCGGGCTTGCGACGCCCGTGGCCGCCAGCGCCTCCTTGCCGATGAATCTCCCGGCGATGATGGCATCCACCGCGTTGTAGGCCAGCTGGAAGCAGCTGCCCGCCACCAGCGGCAGCGCGTAGCCGATCAGCTGCCGGGTGATGGGTCCCCGGGTCATATCCGTTGCAGCCATAGCGTCGTCCCCTTTCGTGTGCATCCTGAGGGATATTGGGCACTGGAAGCGCGTTTTCCTGCCGGATGGCAAAATCTTTCCGCGCCGCCCCGTTGACGCGGCGGGCTTTCCCCGCTACAATAATGCCTGGCTTCGGCCTGCCCCGCGAATCTGCTTTCCGCACAGGAGGATCATCCTTATGAAAAAGGCGTCCATGATTCTGGACAGGGACTTCCGCATCGGTCAGATTGACCCGCGCATCTACGGTTCCTTCATCGAGCACCTGGGCCGCGCCGTCTACGGCGGCATCTATGAGCCCGGCCATCCCTCCGCCGACGAATACGGCTTCCGTCAGGACGTGCTGGCCATGGTCCGGCGTCTGGGCGTGCCGGTGGTGCGCTACCCGGGTGGCAACTTTGTATCCGGCTTCAACTGGGAGGACTCCATCGGCCCGCGGGAGAACCGGCCCGCCCGGCTGGATCTTGCCTGGTTCACCACCGAGACCAACGAGGTGGGTCTGCACGAGTTCCACCGGTGGTGCAGGGAGGCCGGCGCGGAAATGATGTACGCCGTCAACCTGGGCACCCGCGGCCCGGACGCGGCCCGCAACATGGTGGAATACTGCAACCATCCCTCCGGCACCTTCTGGAGCGACCTGCGCATCAAAAACGGCGCGAAGGCTCCCCTGAACATCAAGCTCTGGTGCCTGGGCAACGAGATGGACGGCCCCTGGCAGATCTGCGCCAAGACCGCCTACGAATACGGCCGCACCGCCAACGAGGCCGCCAAGCTGATGAAGTGGGTGGATCCCTCCATCGAGCTGGTGGCCTGCGGCTCCTCCGGCTACCACATGCCCACCTTCGGCGACTGGGAGTACCAGATGCTCACCGAGTGCTACGAGAACATCGACTACGTCTCCCTGCACCGCTACTACGGCAACAAGACCAACAACACCCCCGACTTCCTGGCCCGCAGCATGGATCTGGACGGCTTCATCCGGACGGTGGTATCCATCTGCGACGCGGTGGGCGGCAAGAAGCACAGCAGGAAGAAGCTGAACCTCTCCTTCGACGAGTGGAACGTATGGTACCACTCCAGCGAGCAGGACAAGGAGATCGTCGAGCAGGGCCGCTGGAACCGCGCCCTGCCCCTGCTGGAGGACGTCTACAACTTCGAGGACGCGCTGCTGGTGGGCGCGATGCTCATCACCTTCCTGCGCAACGCCGACCGCGTGAAGGTCGCCTGCCTGGCCCAGCTGGTGAACGTCATCGCCCCCATCATGACCCGCAACGGCGGCGGCGTATGGGCGCAGACCATCTACTGGCCCATGCTGCACGCCTCCCGCTACGGCCGCGGCGAAGCGCTGCGTCCCATCGTCAAGAGCCCCGTCTACGACTGCACCGACTACACGGACGTGCCCTTCCTGGACGCCACCGCCACCCTGGGCGACGACGGCAGCGTGACCATTTTCGCCGTGAACCGCGATTTGGCGGAGGACATGGAGCTGACGGCCGATCTGCGGGCCTTCGGGAAGCTGCGGGTGGAGGAGCACATTGTGCTGCACCACGACGACGTGAAGGCCGTCAACACCGAGGCGAACCCGGACAACGTCTCCCCCGTGACCCTGCACGACGGCCAGGTGGACGGCGGTCATCTGACCATCGTGACCCCCGCCGCCAGCTGGAACGTGATCCGGCTGGTGCCTGCGGAGTAAACGGGCAAGGCAGGGGGAAGGGGAACTTTCCTGAAGGAAAGCTTCCCCTTCCCCCTGCACCCCCTTCCCTTCAAAGGACTTCGGCGACCTTTGCCGCTGCCGGGTCTTTCCTTTGACGCAAACGCCGTCCGCTCAAGGGGCCCAACCCTTGAACGGACGGCGTTTGCTGCGCTTCGGACGTGCGGGACAGGGGACGGAACGTGTATCAGGGCATGCGCCAGGACATGCGCTCTGTAGCGTCCATGTCCAGCCAGCGGAAGGCACCGTTTTCCAGCGTCATATAGCCGTGCCAGCTGCCGTTCTTGGGGATGGACACGCTGCCCGGGTTCAGCACCTGCACGCCGCCCGCGTCCTCGCAGCAGGGGACGTGGGTATGCCCGTGCACCAGCACGTCCCCGGGGCACAGGGGCGGCAGATGCCCGGCGTTGTACACATGCCCGTGGGTCAGGTAGATCAGCCGCCGGCCCTCCGGGATCACCGCGTAATCCGCCATCACCGGGAAGTCCAGCACCATCTGATCCACCTCGGCCTCGCAGTTGCCCCGCACGCACAGGATGCGCGTTTTCAGCGGGTTCAGCAGGGCGATGACCTCCTTGGGCGCGTAGCCCTCGGGCAGGTCGTTGCGGGGGCCGTGGTAGAGGATGTCCCCCAGGAGGATCAGCCGGTCGGCCTCCTCGCGCCGGAAGGCCTCCAGCAGGCGGCGGCACCACAGGGCCGAGCCGTGAACGTCCGAGGCAATCAGCCATTTCATGTGAATCATCCTTTCTGCGCAAAAGCCGCCCGGCACCCCGGACGGCTTCGTTGTTCAAAGAAGTGCGGGCATATTGGCAGAAAAGCCGGAGAGCCGAGCGCAGCGCACCACACAGCCTTCCCCTCTGGGGAAGGTGGCCGAGCGCAGCGAGGTCGGATGAGGTCGTTCTCTCCCTTGCAGGCCGTACGGCTTGCAGGATAGGGCCGCATCCATGTCAGTACGCGGCACCTGCCTTTTCCATTGCGGATGCAGGCATCCGCTCGGAAACTCTGGCTTCTTTCGTTTCCTTGATTCTGCCCTTTTCTGTTGCGCCCGGGCTGCCGCGACATCCCTGCGCAGGGGCTAACGCCGCCCCTGCTACCAAGGCAAGGAGCTTCGCCCCTTGACCCGTTTTCGCTGCCGCGTTCACTTGGAGGGGGCTGCTTTTACTTTTTCAGGCCCAGCGCGGCGGCGGCGGGGTCGATGTCGAGGGTGGCGAAGTAGTCCTGCGGCCGTTCGGCGCGGCGGATCAGCCGGAAGGAGCCGTCCTCCTGCCGCAGCACCTCCGCCGAGCGCAGGCGGCCGTTGTAGTTGTAGCCCATCGCGTGACCGTGCGCACCGGAATCGTGGATCACCACCACGTCGCCCATGTCGATGCGCGGCAGGCTGCGCTCCACGGCGAACTTGTCGTTGTTCTCGCACAGGGAGCCGGTCACGTCGTAC
>JBJEYH010000147.1:0-5618 GCA_051886675.1 Aristaeellaceae bacterium | reverse complement strand
CGCCACCGCCATGGACCGCAACCGGCAGATCGGGGGCCACAAGGCATGAGCAGGCCGGAAGTCTTTCCCTACGCGGACATGCTGCGTCTGCCCCGGCACGTATCGGCGCGCCGGCAGCCCATGACCCGGCTGAACCGGGCGGCGCAGTTTGCGCCCTTCGACGCGCTGGCGGGCTACAGCGAAGCGGTGCAGGAAACCGCCCGGCTCACCGAGCGGCGCATCGGCCCGGACGAGGATGCCCTGGCCCGGCTGAACCGTCGGCTTGCGCAGCTGGCGGATGCGCTGGCGGACACGCAGCCGGAGGTCACCTTTCTGTGCTTCATCCCGGATGCGAAGAAGGAAGGCGGGGCCTACCGCCGCGTCACGGGGCGGGTGCGGCGCATGGACGAAGCCGGGCAGCAGCTTCTGCTGACGGACGGCACGTCGATCCCCATCGCCAGCATCGACGATCTGGACGGGCCGCTGTTCCACGGCCGCGAGCCGCCGGAGGGCGGATAGGCCGGGGGATGCGGAGGGGCAGGCCTGCGGCACACCTGTCTGTACAGCGCATGCCTGTCGCGGCAAGGGCGAAGGCGCGATGCTTCTGCCCGGGCAGTCACCGCCTTCCCGCCGACGCAAACAGTCCCCCGCGCTGTACACACAGGGGGCTGTCATTTGTTTGTCGGGCGGTCATGCTGCCCGAGGGCACGATGCACGGCATTTGGCCGGGGAATGCGGGGCAGGCCTGCGGCACACCTGTCTGCACAGCGATGCCTGTCGCGGCAAGGGCGAAGGCGCGATGCTTCTGACCCGGGCAGTCACCGCCTTCCCGCCGACGCCTTCCCGCCGACGCAAACAGTCCCCCGCGCTGTACACGCAGGGGACTGTCATTTGTTTGTGGGGCGGTCATGCTGCCTGGGGGCGCGATGCACGGCCTTTTGCCGGGGGATGCGGAGGGGCAGGCCTGCGGCACACCTGCCTGCACAGCGATGCCTGTCGCAGCAAGGGCGAAGGCACGATGCTTCTGACCCGGGCAGTCACCGCCTTCCCGCCGACGCAAGCAGTCCCCCGCGCTGTACACACAGGGGGCTGTCATTTGTTTGTGGGGCGGTCGTGCTGCCTGGGGGCGCGATGCACGGCCTTTGGCCGGGGGATGCGGAGGGGCAGGCCTGCGGCACACCTGCCTGCACAGCGAGGCCTGTCGCGGCAAGGGCGAAGGCGCGATGCTTCTGACCGGACGCTACCGCCTTTGCGCCACCGCCTTCCCGCCGACGCAAGCAGTCCCCCGCACTGTACACACAGGGGGCTGTCATTTGTTTGTGGGGCGGTCGTGCTGCCTGGGGGCGCGATGCACGGCCTTTGGCCGGGGGATGCGGAGGGGCAGGCCTGCGGAGCGCATGCCTGTCGCGGCAAGGGCGAAGGCGCGATGCTTCTGACCGGACGCTACCGCCTTTGCGCCACCGCCTTCCCGCCGACGCAAGCAGTCCCCCGCGCTGTACACGCAGGGGACTGTCATTTGTTTGTCGGGCGGTCGTGCTGCCTGGAGGGACGCGATGCACGGCCTTTTGCCGGGGGGACGGGGGCTGTTGCGGCGGGCGGGCGCTCCGATGTTGAGGCGCGGAACCTGCCGTTTCCAACGCGGGCGAACTTCGTCGCCTGCTTGGAAACTCTGGCTTCATCTGTTCCTTTTTTTATTTTTCTTTGTGTTGCGCCTGGGCTGCCGCCCAGACCCGCGCAGGGGCTAACGCCGCCCCTGCTACCAAGGCAAGGAGCATCGCCCCTTGACCCTTTTCCGCTGCCGCGATTCCTGGGAGGGTTATTGATCCAGGTCCCCCATGAAGGCCATCAGGGCTTCGTTCTGGCCGGACATGACCTCCTCCGGCGTGCCCTGGGCGGCGATGACGCCCTCGTGCATGAACACGATGCGATCCGCTACCTCCCGCGCAAACTTCATCTCGTGGGTGACGATCAGCATCGTGCGCTTCTCCTGCGCAAGGCTGCGGATCACCATCAGCACCTCCCGGGTCAGCTCCGGATCCAGCGCGGAGGTGGGCTCGTCAAAGCAGAGTATCTCCGGATCCAGCGCCAGCGCACGGGCGATGGCCACGCGCTGCTGCTGTCCGCCGGACAGCTGGCAGGGATACGCATCCCCCCGGTCGCCCAGGCCGACCCGCTCCAGCAGCTGCCGGGCCTTCTGCTCGGCCTCGGGACGCTTGCGGCGCAGCACCGCCGTCTGCGGGATGCACAGGTTGTCCATCACGGACCAGTGGGGGAACAGGTTGTAGCTCTGGAACACAAAGCCCATCTTCAGGCACAGCTTGCGCAGCTTCTCCGGCGGAGCGTAGACGGCCTTGCCGTCCTGGGTGGTCACCAGCGGCTCGTCATCGATGAGGATATCGCCGCTGTCCACCCTTTCCAGGTTGTTCACGCAGCGCAGCAGCGTGCTCTTGCCCGAGCCGCTCCGCCCGATGATCGCCACGACCTCTCCCGTCTGCACCGACAGGGAAACGTCCCGCAGCACGCCCTGCCCGTCAAAGGATTTCTGAATATGGCTGGCTGTCAGCATGACGCGATCCCTCCCCGTCAGTCATGGTAGTAGTCGAACCGCTTGATCAGCCGCCCGAACACGAAGGTCACGGCGGCGTTCATCAGCAGGTAGAACACGCCCGCCAGAAACAGCGGCTCCACCGAGCCGGATGCGCTGGTGGCGTTCTTGGCGGTGAGGTACATTTCCGACACGGCGATGGCCGTCGCCAGGGAGGTATCCTTCACCAGGGTGATGACCTCGTTGGACACGGGCAGGAGAATCCGCTTGATGGTCTGGGGCAGGATGATCCGCAGGAAGGTCTGCGATCTGGTGAACCCCAGCACCTGCGCGGCCTCGTACTGTCCCGGCGGGATGGACATGATGCCGCCGCGGTAGATCTCCGCGAAGTAGGCGGCATAGTTCAGCCCGAAGGCGATGTAGGTGGCCGTCAGCCGGGGGATGGGCCCCACCAGCCGCGGCAGGAAGAAATACACCGCGAACAGCTGCAGCATCAGGGGCGTGCCGCGCATGACCAGGATATACAGGCTCACCGGGGCGGAAATGATCTTCCGCCGGCTCATGCGGCCCAGCGCCACCACCAGGCCCAGGGGCAGGGAGATCAAAAGCGTCATCCCGAAGATGGACAGCGTGGTGCCAAAGCCTGTGGCCAGCTGCGTCAACAGCTTCATCAGCCGCTCCGGATTGTTGAAGTACTGCACGGACACTCCTCCTCCACAGGCGGCAGAAGGGCGGCCCTCTGTGGGAAGGCTGCCCTTCTGCTGCGATGGGTTATCTTGTGTTTACTCCGCGGGGACGATGGAGATATCCTGGCCGAACCACGCGGTGGAGATTTCCGCCAGGGTGCCGTCCGCGGCCAGCTCCTTCAGCAGGGCGTTGACGGCCTCGGTCAGGGCCACGTCATCCTTGCGGAAGCCGATGGCGTAGAATTCGGGCGCCAGCTGCTCGTCCAGCACGCGGTAGCTGGCCTGCTTGGTGGTGATGTAGTAGTTGGCCACGATCACGTCCATGACCACGCCGTCCACGCCCTTGTTCTCCAGATCCATCAGGGCCATGGCATAGTCGGCGTATTCCACCGGCGCGCCGGCCAGGGAAGCCTTGAATTCCTCATTGGCGTCCACGGCCTCCGCCGCGGAGGAGCCGGACTGCACCGCGATGGTCTTGCCCGCCAGATCCGCCAGGGTCTGAACCTCACTGTCCTCCAGCACCACCACCACCTGGGCGTTCTGCAGGTAATTGACGGACATGCTATAGGTCTCCTGCCGCTCCTCGGTGACGGTCAGGCCGTTCCAGATGCAGTCGATGTTGCCGTTGGCCAGCTCCATGTCCTTGGCGTCCCAGTCGATGGGCTGGCAGACCAGCTTCACGCCCAGCTTCTCGCACACGGCCTTGGCCACGTCAATGTCATAGCCGACGATCTCGCCGTCGTCATTCATGAAGCCCATGGGCGGGAACGAAGCGTCCAGACCCAGGATCAGCTCGCCCTTGGCCTGGATGTCGGCCAGGGACGTATCCTCCGCCATCGCGGGAACCATGAACACCATCATCAGCGCCATCACCATGGACAGCACGGAAACCAGCTTGCGCATACGAAAATTCCTCCTTAGTGATTTAGCGTGCTAAACTGCTAACGTGGACAGTATAGCACGAACGGCATCCGGTGTCAACAGGGGCGGACAACATTTTTTTACCCGGCGGAAGGCCCGCGTCCGGCGCGCTTTTTTCGGCAAGGGCCTTGCATTTGCCGCGGCCGTGCGCTACACTGATCCTATCAACCGGCACGTTCCGGAAGGAGGCGGCGTCATGCGTCTGTTCCACCGCAAGCAGCCCACCCTTGCCTACGATCCCGCCCGGCAGATACCCGCCCTGCGGTGCAGCATCTGCACCGGCGAGCAGGTGGCCGGCTTCCGCGACAGGGCCACGGGCAAATTCGAGGACATCGCCCTGATCCGCACCCCCGGCGATCTGGAGGACTTCTGCCGGGCCTGCGGCGTGGAGCCCGCGGCGCTGGAGAAAATCTACTGACGCGCGGGCAGGTTCCGCATCCCCCATGCGATCAACGGCCCCGGCGGATCCCCTGCGGGACATCCGGCGGGGCTTGCGCTGTCCGGGCGACGCCGTTTCTCCGGAGGGCTGGCAGTACAGCCCGCCGCCATCGGGGGATCGAAGCGGCCCGGCGGATCCCGCGTGACGCCGGGGACGTCCCCGCCGCGCCTGAGGGCCGCGCCGATCATCCCGCCGATCATCCCGATGACGGGATGCCGCAGAGCCACGCCGTTGGCCGCGATGATCAGGCAACCGGCGAAGCGCTCCTTGCGGCGCCGGCGGATGCGGGGCCGTCCGCTGTCACCACGCCTGTCCTGCCCGCCGGAACAGGAGCTCCGGAGCCGCGTCCGCGACAGGGGCGGGCTGCCAACGAACCCCGTTCCGGCGATGGCGCAGCCCCCGTGACGGGACGCACAGCCTCCTGCTCGCGGCACGCCCATCACACGGGCGCTCTTGCGGGAGCCACCGGCGCGCAGGCTTTCAGCGGCCCTGCAGCCCCGAAGGCCCGCTGCCCGTGCGGCGCGAGAAAATTTCCGCAGATCCCCAGGAAAAAGGCTTGCATCTTTGCGCCGGATGTGCTATACTATCTCCCGTGGTTCGCAGGGATCCTGCCGCCACACTGCCAGCAGTCATATGGGGCATTAGCGCAGTTGGTAGAACGAGCCATTCGTACTATCGCCCCGAAGGATCAGAACTCTGGAAGCAGTTAATGGCGAATCTGCACAAAAATCATCGAGAATATTTGGGGCATTAGCACAGTTGGTAGAACGAAGTTCTCCGAGGAACGCCCCACACCAAAGGCAGTTAATGGTGAATCTGCACAAAATTCGCTGGGAATATTTGGGGCATTAGCACAGTTGGTAGAACGAAGTTCTCCGAGGTACGCCCCACACCCAAGGCAGTTAATGGTGAATCTGCACAAAATTCGCCGGGAATATTTGGGGCATTAGCACAGTTGGTAGAACGAAGTTCTCCGAGGTACGCCCCACACCAAAGGCAGTTAATGGTGAATCTGCACAAAATTCGCCGGGAATATTTGGGGCATTAG
>JBJEYH010000146.1:0-5626 GCA_051886675.1 Aristaeellaceae bacterium | reverse complement strand
TGCGCGGCTTTCTCTCCCTGCCCCGGCTGCGCTCCGGCAAGTCCCCCGCCGGGTGGCGCAGGAATCCCCCTGCGGTGATGCGGCGTCACGCAGCGTCCGCCGCACATGACCGCTTCGTCCCGCGCGCCTCCCCGTTCCTCCGCGACACGGCAAGGCCGCGCACCTTCACGATGCGCGGCTTTCTCTCCCTGCCCCGGCTGCGCTCCGGCAAGTCCCCCGCCGGGTGTCGCAGGAATCCCCCTGCGGCGAGGCAGTGGTGCGCAGCGTCCTCCGCGCATGACCGCTTCATCCTGCGTGCATCCCCGTTCCTCCGCGACATGACAAGGCCGCGCACCTTCACGATGCGCGGCTTTCTCTCCCTGCCCGGCTGCGCTCCGGCAAGTCCCCCGCCGGATGGCGCGGGGAGCCCATTCAGCGAAGCAGCGTCCTCCGCGCATGACCGCTTCGTCCCGCGCGCCTCCCCGTTCCTCCGCGACACAGCAAGGCCGCGCACCTTCACGATGCGCGGCCTGTTGCTGCTTATTCCGGCCGGACCCAGCTGCTCTCCAGCAGGTTCAGCCCGTTGGGCGTCCACTCGGTCAGAATGCCCTTGCGGTTGGTGACGTAATGCACGCCGCACTGACCATACTTGTTGTAGCCCGTCACCCATACGCTGCCGTCCGTTTTCATCAGGCCGCAGACAAGGCTGCCGACCGTGGCGTCCGCCACGTCCTGCATCACCAGGGACGGCAGGCTCTTGAGGGTCTTCTTGCCCACGCCCCGCTGCCCGGTGTCCGTGTTGCCCCACAGCCACAGATCGCCGTTGTCCGCCAGCGCCATGGTGTGGCTGCTGTAGGCGATGATCCGCACCACACGCACCTCGTCGGGCATCATCACCCGCACGGGATCGTAGTTGGTGGAGCCGACCGTGTCGTTGCCGCACTGGTAGAGCTCGTTGCGGCCCCAGGCCCACACATGCCCTTCCGTATCCAGGGCATAGGCCGTGTCGCCGCCCGTGGCGATCTGCACAGGCGTGAATGCCTCCATGGTCAGGGCCGTGGGCGTCACGCACCAGCCCTCCCGGGTTTTGAAGCCCAGCTGACCATAGTCGTTCTCGCCCCAGGTCCAGATCACGCCGTCCGCGTCCAGGGCCATGGAATACTTGCCCCCGCAGCCGATCTGCACGATGTTCTCCAGATCCAGCTGCACGGGGGTCTTCACCGTCACGCGGTTGCCGTTCCCGGTCTGCCCGGAGCTGTTCTTGCCCCAGGCCCATACATGGCCGTCGCTGTCCAGCGCCAGGCTGTGGCCGAAACCGCTGTCGATCTGCACGATGCCGGCAAGGCCTTCAATCTTCGCGGGCACGCTGAGGTTGCCGGTGGCATCCGCCAGACCCAGCTGCGAATGGCCGTTGGCCCCGCAGGCGTATACCTCGCCGCTCTTCATCAGGAAGAGGGTGTTCTCATTGCCGCACTGGATATCCAGCAGATCCCGGCCGTCCAGGCCCTGGGCGCCGATCACCGGCTCGCCGATGAGGCTGCGGCGCTCATAGCCGATCTGCCCCATGCGGTTGTCGCCCCAGGCCCAGATGGTTCCCGAGGCATCCACCCCGAAGGTGAAGCTGCCGCCCATCCGGATCATCGTCAGGGCCTGGGCCTCCTCCTCCGCCAGGGCGCACACAGGCAGGATCAGCAGCAGCGCCAGCAGCAGCGTCAGCAATCGCTTCATGGGCATCGCGTCCTTTCTGTATCAGGGAACCAGGGTGCAGAAGTAGATCAGATCGCCTACAGGCCGCTCCTTGTTGGCGGAGAGGGCGTTGATCTTCCGGTTGTTCAGGGCGATGGTGGTGGACGAGCCGCCGTCCAGGTTGTAGGCGTTGACGGCGCCCATCTCCTTGCACAGCGCGGCCCATTCCGCCAGGGTCATGCCCACGGAATTGTCGTTCTCCGGCCCCTCGCAGGCCAGGATCAGGTAGGACAGCGGCCCCATCTGGCAGATCGCCATACGCTGGGTCTGTTTGAACTTGCCATTGTCCACGAGCACGGAATCCATATCCGTCAGCTGCACGCCGTCGATCACCAGCCCCGGCCCGAAGCAGAAGGCATGGATCACCTCGCCCTCGAAGGCGTCGTAGGCCTCCCGGGTGGTGGGATGCAGGATGGTGAAATCACCCTTGGCGTCGATGATCAGGGTATCGCGGCCCTCGTTGGGGTTCATACGGTAGACCGTGCCGTTGCGCACCACAATCCCGTCGCTGTGATAGCAGAAATAATCGCCGTTGATCCCCATGACCGCCTGATAGTACTTGCTCATCTTGGCCACGGTGTTCTCGCGCTTGTAAAGGGGCGCGGTGGGCAGGGCGGAGCCGGTACGCATCTGGGAGGGATCCGTCAGGGTCACATAGGCCGCCATCACCGTGGTATCCAGATGCCGGAAGGTTTCGATCCGGATGTCCAGGGAATCGTCATGGTAGCCCGCGTTATCCGGCAGATAGCACTCCTGATGCGGCGGATAGGGCGCAGGCTCCATGGCGTAGGGGATCGGCTCGAAGGAGGAAGCGAAGCCGGGCACCGCCAGCAGGGCCAGTACGCACGCCAGCGCCAGCAGCCGCAGGAATCGTTTCATCAGTGCATCACTCCATCATGATTGACAGTTCTTTTATTGTAACCGAACAGACCGCTTCTGTCAATCATGACAGGGGTTTCAGCGGATGGCGTCGATGCCCTTGCCCTCCAGCACCGCGGGCATCACCCGGCCCATGGCGGCAATGCTGCCCAGCAGCAGCGCGCCCACCAGACGGCCCTCCACCAGCCAGTACTTCTCATACTGGCCATCCCGGCGGACCTCCTCCACCTGATAGGGCAGCTCCTTCTTGCCGCAGTCGCCCAGGGCGAACAGCGCCGTGCCCATCCCGTGGAAGATCAGCGGCCGCGCCACAGGCTGATAGGCTTCGTCGCCGCCGGCAGCGTTCACGCCCGCCACGCGGCCCATCTCCGTGGCCTCCGACCACAGCCCGTAGCTCATGCCGTACACCGCGCAGTCGCCGCAGGCATACACGTCCGGGGCCGAGGTGCGCATATGATCGTCCACCACCACGTTGCGGCCAACCTCCAGCCCGGCCTCCTGCGCAATGGCGATGTTGGCGCGGATGCCCGCGGACACCACCACCAGCCCGGCGGGAATCACCCGGCCGTCCCTGAGGGTCACGCTGTCGGCGGAGATGGTCTCGGTCTGCGCGTTCTTCAGCAGGGTCACGCCATGCCTGTCCATGGCCTCGCCCAGGATGTCCGCGGCGGTCTCGTCAATCTGCCGCTTCATGATCTGCCCGCCCTGCTCCAGCACGGTCACATGCATGCCGCCCTGGCACAGCGCCCAGGCCGCCTCCAGACCCAGCACGCCGCCGCCGATCACCACGGCCTCCCGGGTGCTCTTCGCCAGCTCGCGCACGCGGCGGGCATCCTCGATGGTGCGGATGGTCACCACATGGGGCAGGTCGTTGCCCGGCATGGGCGGCAGGAAGCACCGCCCGCCCAGGGCGTAGATCAGCTTGTCATACACAAAGCCGTAGCCGCCCTCGCACTGCACCATCTTCTCGGCAGGATTCAGGGCGGTCACGCGGCAGCCGGTGACCACGTTGATGTTCTGCTCGTCATACCAGGCGGCGGGCTCGATGGCCATATCCTCGGCGGAATCGTCCGAGAGCAGCGCCTTGGTCAGCATGGGCCGGTTGTAGGGGGCGGCGTCCTCCGCCGTCAGCATGACGATGGAGGCCAGCGCGTTATGCTCGCGGATAGCCTTGGCCGCGTTGAAGGCCGCCGCGCCGCCGCCCAGGATCAGGAATTTCTCGGTGGTATTGTTCACAACGGCCCTGGGGGCCAGCTCGATGGGCTCGCACTGATCCAGGCCCACGCCGCACACAGGGCACTTGCCCTCCGACGCATCAAAAATTTCGCCGCACACCAGGCAGCGTACCAGCTTGACTTCCTTGCTCATGGCAATCATCCTCCCGTATTGCAGATGGATACAGGATCAGTATACCATATTTTTGATCGGCGGAAACCATCCCGGCAAAGTTTTTTCGCGCCGCCGCATGGCCATTATGCCACGGGCGCATACTGCCCCCGGGGACGGATCGCGACCCCCTTCCCGCCCGGGGAAGCCGCCCTCCCGGAGGGGCTGAACAGCCGGCGCGCGGCAGCCCCGGCAGGCCATCGCCGGCATGTGCGCGGAACGCGGGGGCTTCCACGGCCTCTCCCACCGGGGGGAGGTTTTTTCCTTCGCGCCCGCCCCATCCGCTTGACAGGCGCGAAGGCCCTCCGATACAATGAACGCAGCCCTTTCGCGGGGACATGGGCCGGCGGCATGCGGGATGCGCCCGGCCCGCCGTCCATCATGCCCTCCCCCGGCGGACGCCCGTCCCCGGGACGCCGCATGCTTCGCCTGCGCGCACAGGCATCGCCGAAGCATGAAGAAATTGCGGGATTGGTATCGTTTCCGGCAGGAATCAGACCCTTCCGCGGCGAAAGGTTGAGCGATAAACCTTCCGGGCCTGACCGCCCCATCAAACATCAGGAAAGCAGGATGCAGCATGATCCGCAGATACGACTTCGGCACCCCCGTGAACACCCGCGCCGTTGTGCGCGAACTGCCCGTGGCGCAGGGGGACGTCCCCTTCTTCACCGTCGCGCGGCAGGACGGCTCCGTTTCCTTCGCCCTGACGCTGGATGCTGAGGACGTGATCTTCGGCCTGGGCGAAAGCCTGCGCGGCATCAACAAGCGCGGCCATCTCTACCGCGCCTGGAACATGGACGACTTCTCCCACACCGAAAACAAGGGCGGCATCTACGCCAGCCACAACCTGCTCCTGTTCTTCGGCCCGGAAAAGTGCTTCGGCGCGTACTTCGACGACCCCGGCGAGGTGACCTTCGACCTGGGCTACAGCCGGATCGACCGGGCGGTGATCACCTCCGTGAACGGCAGCCTGAAGCTGTTCGTCCTGGAGGCGGATACCCTCACGGACATCTGCCGGGAATTCCGCGGCCTCATCGGGCGCAGCTACATCCCGCCCAAGTGGGGCTTCGGCTACATCCAGTCCCGCTGGGGCTACGCCTCCGACGCGGAGGTGCGCAGCATCGTCCGGGAGCATCGGGAACGGCACATCCCCCTGGACGGCGTCTGCCTGGACATCGACTACATGGACGACTTCAAGGACTTCACCTGGAACCACGACCAGTTCCCCGACATGAAGGCCCTCACCGCCGACATGAAGCAGGAGCACATCCGTCTGGTGCCCATCATCGACGCGGGCGTCAAGCAGCTGGACGGCTACGACGTGTGCGACGAGGGCGTAACGAAGGACTGCTTCTGCAGGAAGGAAAACGGCGAGCTGTTCATCGGCGCGGTGTGGCCGGGGCGCAGCTATTTCCCGGACTTCCTGCGGGAGGACGTGCAGGACTGGTTCGGCGCAAAGTACCATCGCCTGCTGGAGGTGGGCATCGAGGGCTTCTGGAACGACATGAACGAGCCCGCGCTGTTCTACTCCCCCGAGACCCTCGAGGCCGCCTACGCCGTGGCCGACGAGCTGCGCCATGCGAACATCGGCATCCATGATTCCTTCCGCCTGCAGGGAGCCTTCGGCGGCATCGCC
>JBJEYH010000145.1:0-5626 GCA_051886675.1 Aristaeellaceae bacterium | reverse complement strand
GTATCGGTCTGGTCGCCGTTGGTGACGATGGTCCGGCCGTCGGGCAGCACCCGCACGGGGGCGTAGATGATCAGGTGGGGATCCACCATTTTGCTCTCGTCGAAGGCCCGGGTGATGATGCCCCCGTCCTTCTCCACAAAGACGCGGTTGCGGCTGTTGACGCTGCGCCCCATGATGAAGTAGACGATCACGGCGTTCCCGCCCCTGTCGTCCAGGCCCAGCATGATCCCCCGGCCGGGGTACTCGTTGGCGGAAAGGGCCTTGTAGAAATCCACGGTCTGCATGGTATTCTCCTCCGTATCACGCTTCGTCCAGGGAACGGGCCACGTCCTCCAGGGCCTGGGGGAGCAGCAGCCATTCGGCCTGCTCCATCACCCGGCGCTGCAGGATCTCCGGGGTGTCGCCGGGCAGCACCTCCACCGCCTTCTGGGCGATGATGTCGCCCCCGTCGGGGATCTCGTTGACAAAATGCACCGTCGCGCCGGTGACCTTCACGCCCTTTTCGAGGGCCGCCTCATGCACCTTCAGCCCGTAGAAGCCCTTGCCGCAGAAGGAAGGGATCAGGCTGGGGTGGATGTTGAGGATCCGGTGGTCATAGGCGCGGATGACGTTCTCCGGCAGGATGGTCAGGAACCCCGCCAGCACCGCCACGTCGATGCGATGCTCCCGCAGGGCCGCAAGCATCCGCTCGCCATAGGCGTCGGGGGTCTCGCCCTTCTCCCTGTGCAGCACGATGGCGGGAATGCCCGCCTTCGCCGCCCTTTGCAGGGCGTAGGCCCTGTCGTTGGAGGCGATCACCAGCGCCAGCTCCGCCGAGGGGATCTTCCCCGCGGCCTTCGCGTCGATGATGGCCTGCAGGTTGGTGCCGCCGCCGGACACCAGAATCGCCGCTCTTACCACAGTTCCACACCCTTTTCGCCCGCGACGATCTCGCCGAGGATGTACGCGCCTTCCTCGCCGTTGGCCCGGAGGATCTCCAGCGCGCGGCCGGCGTCCTCCTTCGCCACGGTGATGGTCATGCCCACGCCCATGTTGTAGGTGTTGAACATGTCGCGCTCGGGGATGCTGCCCTCCCGGGCGATGATGTCGAAGATGGGCAGCACGCGCACGTCGCTGCGGCGGATGCGGGCGCAGCAGCCGTCCTTCAGGCCGCGGGGAATGTTCTCGTAGAAGCCGCCGCCGGTGATGTGGCTGATGGCCCGGGGCTGGATCTCCTGCAGAAGGGCCATGACGGGCTTGACATAGATTTTCGTGGGGGTGAGCAGGGTGTCCCACAGGGACCTGTCCAGCTCGGGATAGTCGCGGTTCTCGCCGCCCTGGCCGATCCCGAACACCTTGCGCACCAGGGAGAAGCCGTTGGAATGCACGCCCGAGGAGGGCAGGGCGATCATCACGTCGCCGGGCTGCATGGTCTCCCGGTCGATGATGCGCTTTTTGTCCACCACGCCCACGGAGAAGCCCGCCAGGTCGTAGTCGTCATCGGGCATCATGCCGGGATGCTCGGCGGTCTCGCCGCCGATGAGCGCGGACTCCGCCTGGACGCAGCCCTCGGCCACGCCCGCCACAATGCTGGCGATCTTCTCCGGCACGTTCCTGCCGCAGGCGATGTAGTCCAGGAAGAACAGAGGCTTCGCGCCGCAGCAGATCACGTCGTTGACGCACATGGCCACGCAGTCGATGCCGATGGTGTCGTGTTTGTCCAGCAGCATGGCGATCTTGAGCTTGGTGCCCACGCCGTCGGTGCCGCTGACCAGCACGGGGCGCTCCATGCCCCGGGTATCCAGTTCGAACAGGCCGCCGAAGCCGCCGATGCCATCCACCACGCCGGCGGTCAGGGTGCGGGCCACATGCTGCTTCATCAGCTCCACAGCCCTGTAGCCCGCGGTAATATCCACGCCCGCCGCCTTGTAGCTTGCGCTCTCGCTCTTCATGATGATTCTCCTATCGTAATGATCTCAGGGGCTATGGGACGGGAAGGCTCCCCTGCCCGGCGGACAGAGGAGTCGTTTCCACGGCGAAAGGCCGCGAGATTGCTTCGCCGTCACGCCGGTGCTTATTCCTTTTCCGTCAGCCGCTGCTCGAAGCGGTACTTCTGCTTTTCCTCGGGGGGCTGAATGGGGTAAACCCCGGTGAAGCACCCCTTGCAGAAGCCGCAGCGACTGTCCGCCGCCAGCTTGTCGCAGGCCTCCAGGGGCAGGAAGCCCAGGGAATCCGCGCCGATGATCCGGCAGATCTCGTCGATGCTGTGATGGGCGGCGATCAGGTTGTCGGTGGAGTCCACGTCCGTGCCGAAGTAGCAGGGCCGGATGAAGGGCGGGGAGGACATGCGCACATGCACCTCCGTCGCGCCGGCCTCCCGCAGCAGCCGGACGATCCGGGCGGAGGTGGTGCCCCGGACGATGGAGTCGTCCACCATGACCACGCGCTTGCCCTTCACCGTGGCGCTGACGGCGTTGAGCTTGATGCGCACGGCGTCCTGGCGCTGCTTCTGCCCGGGCTGGATGAAGGTCCGCCCGATGTACTTGTTCTTGATGAAGCCGATGCCATAGGGGATGCCGCTCTGCCGGGCAAAGCCCAGGGCGGCGTCCAGGCCGGAATCCGGCACGCCAATGACCACGTCCGCCTGCACGGGATGCTCCAGGGCCAGGAACGCGCCGGCCCGCACCCGGGCCTCATGCACGGAGCTGCCGTCGATGACGCTGTCCGGCCGGGCGAAGTAGATGTACTCGAACACGCACATGCCGTCGTGGCAGGCGTTTTCCATTTTGTAGGACTGGATGCCCTCCCGGGTGACCACCACCACCTCGCCGGCCTCGATGTCCCGGTCGAAGGTGGCGCCGATGGCGTCCAGGGCGCAGGATTCGGAGGCAAAGACGATATCCTCGCCGATGTGGCCCATGCACAGCGGGCGGAAGCCATGGGGATCCCGGGCGGCGATGAGCTTGGTGGGGCTCATGATCACCAGGGAGTAGGCGCCCGCGATCATCGGCATGGAGGCCCGGACGGCCTCCTCGATGGAGCCGCACTTCAGCCGCTGCTGGGTGATGATGTAGGCGATGACCTCCGTGTCGGAGGTGGTGTGGAAGATGGCGCCCTGCTGTTCCAGCTCATCCCGCAGCTCGGCGGCGTTGGTCAGGTTGCCGTTGTGGCAGATGGCCATGGCGCCCTTGCGATGGTTGACCAGCATGGGCTGGGCGTTGTTGCGGTTGAGGGTGCCGGTGGTGCCGTAGCGGCAGTGCCCCACGGCCATCTGCCCCTCGTGCATCTTGTCCAGCACGTCCCGGTTGAACACGTCCGTCACCAGGCCCACGTCCTTGTGGCAGGTAATCACGCCGCAGTCATTCACCGCGATGCCGCAGCTTTCCTGGCCGCGGTGCTGCAGGGCGTAGAGCGCGTGATAGGCCTCGGCCACCACGCCCTCGCCGCTGCGCCGGTAAATGCCGAACACACCACATTCTTCGTGCAGCTTGTCAAACATGAATCTTTACTCCCCCATCAGGCGCTTGAGGATCTCCTGGTAGGCGTCCTCCACGCCGCCCAGATCGCGGCGGAAGCGGTCCTTGTCCAGCTTCTCATGGGTCTTGCTGTCCCAGAAGCGGCAGGTGTCGGGGCTGATTTCGTCGGCCAGCACCAGGGTGCCGTCGCTGGTGATGCCGAACTCCAGCTTGAAGTCGATCAGCTCGATCTCGCTCTGCCGGAGGAAGTCCGACAGCAGGCGGTTGATCTTCAGCGCATAGGCGGCGATCTGATCCAGCACGGGCTTGCTCACCCAGCCCATGGCCATGATGTGGTACTCGTTCACCATGGGATCGCCCAGCTCGTCGTCCTTGTAGCAGTACTCGATGACGGTGCTCTTCAGCTTGGTGCCCTCGGGCAGGCCCAGCCGCTTGGACAGGCTGCCGGCGGCGATGTTGCGCACGATGACCTCCAGCGGGACAATCTGCACCTTCTTCACCAGGGTTTCCCGGTCGGAGATCTCCTCGAGGTAGTGGGTGGGGATGCCGTTGCGCTCCAGCATCTGCATCAGGAAATTGGTGACGCGGTTGTTGATCACGCCCTTGCCGGTGATGGTGCCCCGCTTGAGGCCGTTGAAGGCGGTGGCGTCGTCCTTGTAGGACACCAGCACCACATCGGGATCATCCGTCGCGAAAACCTTCTTGGCCTTGCCTTCATAGAGCTGCTGCAGCTTCTTCATGGAAATGTTCCTCCTTCGGATCGTTCTGATCGGTTGTTGTCGGAATGTTCGTCTTTTTGGGATTTCAGTCGATGATCAGCGCGGCGTCCCTGGCGAGCACCGCGTCGTGCTGGGCGCGGCGCAGGGCGCTGAGCCTGTCGGCCAGGGCGGCGTCCTCCACGGCCAGAATCTGCGCGGCCAGCAGGGCGGCGTTGGCCGCGCCGTCGATGGCCACGGTGGCCACGGGCATGCCGCTGGGCATCTGCACGGTGGAAAGCAGCGCGTCCAGCCCGTCCAGGGTGGAGGACTTCACCGGGATGCCGATCACCGGCAGGGTGGTCTGGGCCGCCAGCGCGCCGGCCAGATGCGCCGCCTTGCCCGCCGCGGCAATCAGCACGCCGAAGCCCTTTTCCCGGGCCGTGGAGGCGAATGCCGCCGCTTCCGCGGGAGTGCGGTGCGCGGAATAAACGTGAGCCTCGAAGGGAATCTCCAGCTTTTTCAGCTGCTCGAAGGCTCCCTTGAGCACGGGCAGATCGCTGTCGCTGCCCATGATGACTGCAACCTTCTTCATGGTGCCATCCTTTCATCCATCGCTGCGGACAAGAAAAGAGCCTGGCGATTCACTTATGATGCCACGCTCTTCCACCGCTGCAGACTGGTCGATTTTCACAGGGATCACCGCTGAATCCACGCTTCGTTCGCACGATCTTCCTGGACACAGCCGTCGCCTCCCCTCCGAAAATCAGCCCTATTATACCGTAACCGATTCCATGCGTCAAGATATTTTCCGAACATTTTTCCTGTTTCGTCGATTTTCGTTTGATATTTGTCGTATGCGGGAGGATAATGGCGGATTCCGACAAAGGTTATGCATTCCCTGTATAAAAGGGAAGCGGCCCTCTCCGATGGAGAAGGCCGCCTGCCGGGAAAACCGCGGGATCATCGTGAACCCTTGTCGTAGGGGATGCCCTCCGCCTTGGGGGCGTGGGACTTGCCGCTGGTCAGGGCCAGCACCACCAGGGAGATGATGTAGGGCAGCATGTTGTAGATGCTGCTGGGAATGTTCAGGCTGGCCAGGAAGTCGAAGCCCGTGTACACGTTGCTCAGCGACCGGAACAGGCCGAACAGCAGCGCCGCCAGGGCGATGCGGATGGGCTTCCACTGGCCGAAGATCATCACCGCCAGGGCCAGGAAGCCGAAGCCTGCCACACCGTTTTCGAACTTCCACTCGCTCACGCCGGCGGTGATGTACACCAGACCGCCGATGCCGCCCAGCAGGCCGGAGATCATCACGCCCGCGTAGCGCATCCTGTACACGTTGATGCCCACGGAGTCCGCCGCCTGCGGATGCTCGCCGCAGGCCTGGAGGCGCAGGCCGAACTTGGTCTTGTACAGCAGCACGTAGGACACCACCAGCAGGATCAGCGCCAGGAGCATGAACCAGTTGAACTC
>JBJEYH010000144.1:0-5634 GCA_051886675.1 Aristaeellaceae bacterium | reverse complement strand
ACCAGCTTGTCCATGAGGGTCTTGTCCGTCAGGCTGTTCATCTTCAGCCGCATATGGCCGCCGCGGCCACTCTGCGCCTTGACGATCTCCCCGTCAATCAGGTCGATCAGCTTGTCCTGCAGGCAGTGGGGCGCCACCAGCAGATGGCTCATGTGATCCACCGTCTCCCCCAGGGTCAGGGCGTGGAAGACCTGCGCGGCTTCCTCGCCGATCTCCTGCCGGGCGGTGATCTGGCTCAGGTCGGTGTAGAGCCGGCTGGTCTTTTCGTTGTAGTTGCCGGTGCCGATCTGCGTGATGTACTGGATGCCCTGCTCCGTCCGGCGGGTGATAAGGCACAGCTTGCTGTGAACCTTCAGCTTGTCCACGCCGTAGATCACATGGCACCCGGCGCGCTCCAGCTGACGGCTCCACTCGATGTTGTTCTCCTCGTCGAAGCGGGCCTTCAGCTCCACCAGCACGTCCACCTGCTTGCCGTTCTCCGCCGCGTCCACCAGGGCTTCCACCACCTTGGAGTTGCGGGCCAGGCGGTACAGCGTCATCTTGATGGACACAACGCTCGGGTCGTGGGCGGCCTCGGAGAGCATCCGCAGGAAGGGCTGGATGCTCTGGTAGGGATAGTGCAGCAGCACGTCCTTCTCCGCCACCTGATCCATCACCGGCCGGGCGGGATCCAGGTCGGGGGTCATCTGCGGATGGCGCGGCGCGTAGAACAGCTCCGCATGGGTGCGCAGCTTGTCCTCAATGCCGAAGAGGAAGGACACGTCCAGGGGCGTGTCATACTCGAAGACGCGATCCTCATCCAGCTTCAGCTGGGTGCACAGGCGGGAGATGATGTCCTCGTCGATCTGCCGGGACAGCTCCAGCCGCACCGGGCACAGCTTCTGCCGGAGACGCACCACCTCGGCCATGTGGTCGCGGTAGTTCAGATCCTCGTCGTAGATGCTGTCCGCGTCAATGTCCGCGTTGCGGGTGATGCGGGCCAGGGTCTTGCTGACCACCCGGTATTCCGGGAACATCATCGGCAGATAGTGCAGGATCAGCTCCTCCGCCAGCAGATAGCAGCCGGTGCGCTCCGGCACGGCGATCAGCCGGGGGAACACGCCCTCCCCGCAGGGCACAATGCCGATCTTCTGCTTCTCGGTCTTGGTGTTGAGCACCGCCACGGCGTAGATCTGCTTGTTTTTCAGGAAGGGGAAGGTCTGCTTCTTGCCCACGATGTAGGTGGACAGAAGCGGCAGGAAATCCCTGCGGAACATTTCCGCCAGACCATGCTCGCTCTCCGGGCTGATGGAGCGGAAGTTCACCAGGGAGATGCCCTGCTCCTCCAGCTTGGTAAGCAAGGCGGCGTAGGTCTTGTCCCGGCGGTGGCACAGCTCCCGGATGCGGTGCATGGCCGCGTCGATCTGCTCGCCGGGGGTCATGAGGGTCTTGTTTTCCCGGGCTTCCTTGTCCAGCAGCATCTGATCGTGCAGGCTGCCGATGCGCACCATGAAGAACTCGTCCAGGTTGCTCTGGAAGATCGACAGGAAGGACAGCCGCTCGCACAGCGGCACGCGCTCGTCCTCCGCCTCCTCCAGCACGCGCTCGTTGAAGCGCAGCCAGGACAGCTCCCGGTTCTCAAAGCAAGTGGTCTCCATCGTCTCTCCGCTCCTTACAGGCAAGGCCGTGCTGACGCGGCCGCTTTGGCTTTCACACGCATCTATGATACCGCATTTTCCGCCGCTTGGCTACAGGAATTTTGCCGGAATCTGCCCAAAACCGCGTCAGTTCAGCGCCACCTTCGCCAGACGGTCCCGGTAGGTGCGCAGGGCTTCGGCCTCCACGGCCTGACGCTCCTGCTCCAGCTCCGGCTTCCCGCGAAGCTCCTTCATGCACCGGCTGGCTTCCTCCAGCAGGCGGACGTCCCCGTCCAGCAGGAAGCCCGCCATCATTTCGCCGCACTGCCGGGTGCCCATCAGGTCGCCGGGACCCCGCAGCTCCAGATCCTTCTGCGCCACCAGGAAGCCGTCGTTGGTGGCGGTGAGGATCCTCAGCCGCTCATTCTCCTCCGCCAGCAGGAAGCACCAGCTTTCCGCCGAGCCCCGGCCCACCCGGCCCCGCAGCTGGTGCAGCTGCGACAGCCCGAAGCGCTCCGCGTTCTCGATGACCATCACGCTGGCGTTGGGGACGTTCACGCCCACCTCGATCACCGTGGTGGACACCAGCACGTCCATCCGCCCGGCGGTGAAGGCCTCCAGCACCGCCGCCTTCTCCTCCGGCGGCTGCGCGCCCCAGGTCAGCCCCACCCGCAGCCCCTGCAGCTCCCCCGCCGTCAGCGCAGCGAAGGTCTCCCGCACGGAGCGCACGTTGTCGACGGCCTCGCTCTCGTCCACCAGCGGGCATACCACATACGCCTGCCGCCCCTGCCGGATCTGCTCCCGCAGAAAGCCGTACATGGCCCCGCGCTTTTCCTCCGGCACAATCCGCGTGCGCACCGGCGTGCGGCCCGGCGGCAGCTCGTCCACCACGGAGATGTCCAGATCCCCGTAGAGGATCAGCGCCAGCGTCCGCGGGATGGGCGTGGCCGACATGACCAGCACATGGGGCGCCTTCTCCCCGTCAGCGCCCTTCTCCTGCAGGGTGGAGCGCTGCCGCACGCCGAAGCGGTGCTGCTCGTCCGTCACCACCAGCCCCAGCCGCTGGTACGCCACGCCCTCGCTGATCAGCGCGTGGGTGCCGAAGACCGCCTGCCAGCTGCCATCCGCGGCATGCTGATGGGCCTCGCGCTTCTCCTTCGCCTTCATGGAGCCGATCATCAGCCCGCAGCGGATGCCCATGGGCTCCAGGATGGCCCTGGCCGATGCGTAGTGCTGCCGGGCCAGGATTTCCGTGGGGGCCATCATCGCCGCCTGATACCCCGCACCGCAGGCCATGGCGATGGCCCCGAAGGCCAGGGCCGTCTTGCCGCAGCCCACGTCGCCCTGCACCAGGCGGCTCATGGCGCGATCACGCCGCATGTCCGCCGCGATTTCCGCCAGCACCCGCGCCTGCGCCCCCGTCGGGGGAAAGGGCATCCGCTGCCAGAACTGCTCCGGCGCATCCACCGCCAGCGGCATGGGGAAGCCGTCCTCCCGATGATGCCGCATCAGCCCCAGCGCGGCCTGGTACATCAGCATCTGCTCGAAGGCCAGACGGCGGCGGGCGCGCTGCAAGTCATCCAGGCTGTCGGGAAAATGGGCCTGGCGGATGGCGTAGTTCAGCTCGCACAGCCCGTGGCGCAGACGCAGGGATCGGGGCAGCGTCTCGGGGCAGCAGTCGTCCACCTGGGTCAGCGCGGTGAGCATCATGTCCCGGAAGGTCTTGGCGGGAATGCCCTTCACGGCCCTGTACACCGGCTGGATGGAGGGCTCCTTCACCTGCACGGCGTTTTGCAGCACGCGGCGGCCGTTTTTCTCCGCCACCCGGCCAAAGAGCATGATGCATTCCCCCACCGGCAGCTGCTGGCAGACCCAGGGCTGGTTGTACCAGGCAAGGGACAGCCTGCCGGATTCGTCGCGGATGGAGGCCGTGACCCTGGTCATGCCGCCAAAGCGGGAGAGCCTGGGCGGATCGGCCACCACGCCCATGACCATCACCTCGCCCGCCCGGGCCAGGGCGCAGGGCGTCACCCGCGTGCGATCCTCGTAGCGGACAGGCAGGCAGTATAACAAATCGCGCAATGA
This sequence comes from Aristaeellaceae bacterium, assembly GCA_051886675.1. Taxonomy (GTDB): domain Bacteria; phylum Bacillota; class Clostridia; order Christensenellales; family Aristaeellaceae; genus UBA11524. Next base: position 1,933 of record JBJEYH010000144.1, on the reverse strand, counting down.
GCTGATGCCCACTGCGCGAAGGGATTCAAGCCGGGTCGGGCCAATGCCCTTGATACCGGAAAGCTCCATACTTACTCCACAGAAATCAGGTAATAGTACAGCGGCTGGCCGCCCATCAGGCACTCGCAATCGCAGGCGTCGTACACGCTGGCGATCTCCTCGGTCAGCGCCTGAGCGTCCGCCTCGGAGGTGTCCGCGCCGTAGTAGACGGTGATCAGCTCGTCCTCGTCGGTGACGATGGCCTTCATCATCTCCATGACCACGTCGTGGACGTTGCTGCCGGAATGCTCGATCTTGCCGTTGTGCAGACCGATGATGTCGCCCTCGCTGATGTGTACGCCGTTGAACTCGCTGTCCCGCACGGCGTAGGTGACGGTGCCGGTCTTGACGTGCTGCGCGGCTTCCTCCATGCGGGCGGCGTTCTCCTCGCCGCTGACGTCAGGCTGGAAGGCCACCGCCGCGGCGATGCCCATGGCCACGTTCTTGGTGGGGATCACATGGACTTCCTTGTCGGACAGCTCCGCCGCCTGCTGGGCCGCCATGACCACGTTGCCATTGTTCGGGAAGACGAACACGCACTTGGCGTTGACGGAGTTGATGGCCTGCAGGATATCGTCCGTGGAGGGGTTCATGGTCTGGCCGCCCTCGACGATGCAGTCCACCGTCAGGTCGCGGAAGATGTTGCTGAAGCCCTCGCCCAGGGACACGGCCACCATGCCGAAGTCCTTGGCGGGCTCGGCAGGCGCGGCCTCCTCGGCGGGCGCCTCGGGAGCGTTGGCCTTCTCCAGCTCGCGCTTCATGGCCAGGAGGTTGTCGATCTTCAGACCCACCAGCTCGCCCAGCTCAATACCGTACTCAATGGCGTTGCCGGGGTTGTTGGTGTGCACATGCACCTTGGTTTCCGTCAGGTCGCCGGTCACCTGCACACAGTCGCCGATGCGGTTGAGACGGCGGCGGAAGGAATCCACGTCATGCTCGTTGCAGTCATCCTTGAAGTTGACGATGGTGAACTCCACGCAGTAGGCGTTGTGGATCTCGCCGGACAGGTCATGCCAGTCGTCGAAGGTCTCCTCGGCGGATTCCTCCATGCCGTTGTCGGCCTGGTTGATGTCCTCGCCCCGCAGCACCGCCGCGTAGCCGGTGTAGATCAGCAGAAGACCCCGTCCGCCGGAGTCCACCACGCCCGCCTGCTTCAGCGGAGGCAGCATGTCCGGCGTGCGCTTGAGGATCGCCTCGCCGCTCCTGAGGATGACGGTCATCAGCGCATCGTAATCATCGGGATCCTTCTGCGCCTGCTTCACCGCGTCCTCGGCAATGACGCGGGCCACGGTCAGGATGGTGCCCTCCTTGGGCTTCATCACAGCCTTGTAGGCCATTTCCGCGCCCTTCTGCAGCGCCTGGGCGAACTGCACGGGGGTGATCTTCTCCACGCCGCTCAGCGCCTTGGCGAAGCCGCGGAACAGCTGGGAGGTGATCACGCCGGAGTTGCCGCGCGCGCCGCGCAGGGCGCCCTTGGCCAGAGCGTTGGCCGCCTCGTCAGCGCGCAGGAATTCCTTGCTGCTGACCTCGCGGGTGGCGCTCTGCATGGTCAGGGACATGTTGGTACCCGTGTCGCCGTCCGGCACGGGGAAAACGTTCAGGGCGTCCACAGCCTCGCGGTTTTTCTCCAGCAGGGCAGCGCCCGCAACGACCATATCGCGCAGCAAAAGGCCGTCAATCGTCTTAAACTGTATCAAAGGTCAAAACCTCCGTTCAATGTGACGGTGTGCCGCGTTTGTCAGATGCGGATACCTTCCACCGAAATGTTCACCTTGCGAACCTTCACGCCGGTCATGCTCTCCAGCTTGTAGCGGACGGTATCCACAATGCCGCGGCAGACCTCGGCAATGGAAATGCCGTACTCCACAATGATGAACAGATCCACGTCCAGCAT
>JBJEYH010000143.1:0-5639 GCA_051886675.1 Aristaeellaceae bacterium | reverse complement strand
AGTCGATGATCTCGTCGTTCATCAGCACGCAGTTGGTGGTGATGGTGAACTTGAACTTCTTGTGCTTCTCCTCCTCGATGGAGCGGCCGTATTCCACCAGCCGCCTGACCACGTCGAAGTTCATCAGCGGCTCCCCGCCGAAGAAGTCCACCTCCAGGTTCACGCGCCTGCCGCTGTGCTCCACCAGCCAGTCCAGCGCCGCCTTGCCCACCTCGTAGGGCAGGAGCTTGCGCTCGCCCATGCAGAAGTCGCCCGTGGCGGCAAAGCAGTACTTGCAGCGCAGGTTGCAGTCGTGGGCGGCGTGGAGGCACATGGCCTTGATGGTACCCTTCTCGCGGATCTGCTCCACGTCGTCGTAGTTGTCGGGAGCGTTCAGCGCGCCGATCTCCTCGAGCTGCTTCAGCTCGCCGATCACCTCGTCCAGCTCATCCGCCGCGTAGCGATCCTTCAGCGCGTCCCGGATTTCCGCCTCGCTGTGGTCGTTCCACAGGCTCAGCACGTCGTAGGCCATATCGTCGATGGCGTGTACCGCGCCGCTGCCCACATCCAGCAGCATGGGCTGGCCCACGGCCTTGAAAGTATGAATCAAATCAGCTTCCTCCTGCTATGTCGCTTCTCATTCACAGCAAAAAAGGGCGGACCCTCCCGCCCTTTTCGCGCTGCCGCCGCTCTTACTTGCCGAAGGAGCGGTTGATCTTGCCCTCGTTGCCGGCCAGGACAGCGTTGTTCTCCCGGTTGGCGCAGGACTGGTTGGCCACCGTGCAGCTGGTCTTGCAGGCGCTCTGGCAGGAGGCCTGGCACTCGCCGCATCCGCCGTGCACCAGGGACTGCTTCAGGCAGGGATTCTGAATGGTCTGGATATGCTTCATGGGAACATTCCTCCATCGCTGTGGCACCGGCGTGCCGATGCACATTCGCAGAATATCTTCCAGCCGGATTCGGCCCGGAATATCAATCATTATACACCATCTTCGGGCAACATGCAATCATTTGGGCGAAATATTCGACAGAATCAGCCCCACGATGCCGCCGCCTGCCACGCCCATGCCCAGATCCGCCAGGTAGGCCGTCACGGGCGCGCTCTGCCCGGAGAGCAGCGCGTACAGCGCCACCCCCGCCGCCATGTACATCAGCCCCACCGCCGCGCCGCGGATCAGTCCGCCGTCGCCGCCACGGCCCACCGCGGCCCATACGCCCGCCACGATGGATACCAGCTTCAGCACCTGGTTGAAGATGCGCACCGCCCCCTCCGAGGGCTTGATCCACTGCATCAGCAGCGCGAATACCGCCACGCCCGCCAGCGTCGTCAGCACCGCGATGCCCAGACCCCTCAGCACCCTCAGCCAGGGCGATGACGCCGCGCTCCGGCGGCGGCGGGCCGATCTTGTCTGTGCCATCCTGCATAGCCTCCTTCACATCCGTGTGATGCATGCTATGCGCGGGCGCGGCGGATCATGCTCAGCGCTTCGGGACAATCTCCAGCCAGTAGCCGTCCGGGTCGCTGATGAAGTAGATGCCCATGCCGGGGTTCTCGTAGCAGATGCAGCCCATCTTCTCGTGCAGGGCGTGGGCGGCGTCGAAGTCCTCCACCACGAAGGCCAGGTGGATTTCGTTGTCCCCCAGGTCATAGGGCTCGGTGCGGTCCCGCAGCCAGGTCAGCTCCAGCTGATGGGGCGTTGTGCCGTCGGAAAGATACACCAGCCTGAAGCTGTGGTCGGAGGCTTCCTTCTCCCGGACGACCTCCAGCCCCAGCGCCTCCCGGTAGAAGGCCAGGGATTTGTCCAGATCAAGCACATTCAGGTTGTTGTGCGCAAAGGTGAATTTCATGCAAGCCACTCCTTTCCCTACGATGATAGCATATTTTTCGCCCCCTGGGAAGGAGAAACTGCGCCCCTTATCGAATCCGAACGCATATTCCCTGCCGAAAGGATGATCCCCATGTCCGACGTATACGCCCACTGCCCCACCCTGACCGGCCCGACCCTGACCCTGCGCCCCGTCGCCCCGGCGGACGCGGACGCCCTGCTCCTGGTCTACGGGGATGAAAGCCGCGTGCCCTTCTTCAACAGCGACAACTGCCACGGGGACAATTTCCACTACCCCACCCTGGCGCGGATGCAGCAGGCCATCCGCTTCTGGCTGGACAGCTACGCGCACGGGTACTTCGTCCGCTGGGCCGTCGTGGCGGATGGGACGGCCATCGGCACGCTGGAGTGCTTCCACCGGGTCGCGGAGGACGCCTACGGCGGCTGCGCGCTGCTGCGCATCGACCTGCGGGCCGACGTGGAAACCGCCGGCGTCAACGGCGAATGCCTGGATCTGCTGCTGCCCCGTTTGCGGGAGCTGTTCCATGCCGACCGCGCCGCCATCAAGGCTCCGCCCGTGGCTGCGGAACGCATCGCCGCGCTGCAGGCCCGGGGCTTCGAGCCGGGGGATGCGCCGCTGATCGGCCATGACGGCACCCGCTACGGGGACTACTGGGTGCGGACGCTGTAAGCAGCGGACGCGCAGCCGCACGCGTAGCTCCGCCGTGCTGTTGGCCGGGGCTGCTCCCTGCCGGCCGCGCCGCGACCCCCGGCTCGCCCGCGACTGCGGTGCGCATCGCCGCGCTGCAGGCCCGGGGCTTCGCGCCGGGGGATGCGCCGCTGATCGGCCATGCGGCACCCGCTACGGGGTACGGACGCTGTAAGCAGCGGACGCGCGGCCGCACGCGTAGCTCCGCCGCCCTGTTGGCCGGGGCTGTTCCCTGCCGGCCGCGCCGCGACCCCCGGCCCGCCCGTGACTGCGGCGCGCATCGCCGCGCCGCGGACGCGGAACTTCGCGCCCGGGCTCTCCGCCCATGAAAAAGGGAGGCGGTTCATGATGAACCGTCTCCCTTGCTGTTTGTCCCTTCGGCCGCTGCCGGATCAGTCCTTCAGCGCGTCGTAGTTGATCTTGGGGTTGGCCGCCTCGATCCACTGCGCCACGGTCTCGTCGTAGGTGGTCTCCTGCTTGTCGCTCAGCAGCTCGGCGGTCAGCGTCTCGCTGACCTCCTCCAGCGCCACAGGGCCTTCCACCACGTCCGCGGTGTACTGGATGATGTAGTAGCCATACATGCCCTCCACCTTGTCGGACACATCGCCCACATTCTCGAGGGCCATGGCGGCGGTCAGGAAGGCCTCGTCCAGGTTGGTCTGCTCGGCGTAGATGGTGTAGCCGTTCTTCGCGGTCACGCTGTCGCCCTGCATGCCGGGATCGTCGGTCTTCTCGGCCATGAGGGTATCCCAGTCGGCGCCGGCAGCCAGCTGCGCCAGCACCTCGTCAGCCTCGGGGGCGATGGCCGCATAGGCCTGCGCTTCGCCAATCTTCAGCTGCTCGCTGTAGAAGGCCAGCTTCGCCTTGGATTCCGCCAGATTCCGGGCCAGCTCGGCCACTTCCTCGGTGACGTCCTCGCCAAAGTCGGCGGTCACCTCAAGCACATTCACGCTGGTGGCCACCGTCACGCCGGGAACCTCGGCGGCTTCCTCGGCGGTCTCCTCGGTAGCTTCCTCGGTGGCTTCCTCGGCGGTCTCCTCGGTAGCTTCCTCGGCGGCTTCCTCGGCGGTCTCCTCGGTAGCTTCCTCGGTGGCTTCCTCGGCGGTCTCCTCGGTAGCTTCCTCGGTGGATTCCTCAGCAGTCTCCTCAGTGGCTTCCTCGGTGGTCTCCTCGGCAGGCGCAGGCTCCTCCAGCGTCACGGTCACCTGGCTCACCAGCGCATCCACATCGGTGATGCCCAGGCTGCTCAGGCTGCTCATGTAGGAGGCAATCAGCGCTTCCTCGTTGGCGATCTGCTCGTTCAGCTCGTCCAGGGCAGCCTCATCAGCCTCGTTGAAGGCGATCAGGATCTGCTTGACCTGGCGGAAGCCCGCGGGCCGATAGTACACGGTGCTGCCCGCGTTGGCGGCGGACACATAGCTGGAGGGGCTGGAGGCATAGGTCTCCTGCGCGCTGGCCACCTTCTCATCGTAGGCGGCCTGCAGCTCCTCGTCGGTCACGACCACGTCGGCGATGACGTAATCGTACAGCTTCTGGGCGGTGATGGTCGCCTTCTCATAGGCCACCACGTCATCGTAGGACGCTCCCAGCTCCTCCGCCTTGGCCACCAGAGCGGCGGTCAGCTCGTCGCCGGTCAGCTCGGTATCGGCGAAATAGCTGGCCTGAATGCTGTCCAGGTTGGACTGCCAGGTGGACGCAACCGCCTCATCCAGCTGCGCCTGCTCCTCCTCGGTCAGCACATCCAGACCCAGTTCGGCGATCTTCTGCTCGGACACGGCCTGCTCCACCAGACCGTCCACCACGGCCTGCTGCGCGCTGGCAATGGCGTCGGCGGAGGTGGTGTCATAGCTCATGCCGAACAGGCTGTAGTAGTAAGCCATGTAGCTCAGCTGATAGTCAACCTCATCCTGGATCTGACCCTTGGTGTAGACGGTGTCGCCCACGCGGATGATCTCCGTGGCGCGATCCACCTCCAGATCCTTCTCGATCAGCGTGCAGCCGGACAGCACCATGGCCATCACCAGCAGCAGCGCAAGCAGAGCCTTCTTGTGCATCGGACATTCTCTCCCATCCATAAAAATCAGGATACTCATGTTATTATACCGCAAGTATCCTGTGAAACGCAAGGAAATTCCTCTATTTTCTTGTGAATATTCAATGAACGGTCACATGCCGCCCTTTTCAGGGGGCGATTTCCCCCCGCAGGCCGTAGCGATCCTTCATGTAGCCGTCCAGGTTGCCGTATTCGCTGACGGTGATGCTCCTGATCCCCAGACGGCGCATCGCCGCCGCCAGGATGCAGATGCCATGCACCACGATGTCCGCCCGGTGCGGCTGCAGGCCGGGCAGCTTCAGCCGCTCCGCCATGGGCATGTCCGACAGCAGCCACGCCTGATGCTCCACCTGCTCCAGGGTCAGCACCGTGCCGTGCATGTAGGTGCGGTCCGTCCAGCGGATGCCCTTGACCATGGCCGCCAGGGTCGTGAAGGTGCCGCCCGTGCCGATCCACTTCTCCGGCAGGGTCAGGGTGGGATGCTCCCGCAGCTTGTCCTCCAGGATGTCCGTGGCCATGGTCTCCACCAGGGGCAGATCGCTGTGGGAGGCGATGGGCTGCCGCCGGTGCAGCCGCACCGCGCCCATCTGGCAGGAGAAGGCGCACACCAGGTTCTTGCCCTGGCCCACCACCACCTCCGTGGAGCCGCCGCCGATGTCGATCACGCCGCAGTAGTCCCCGTCCGTGGCCCCCAGGAAGGACAGCGCCGCTTCCTTCTCCCCGGAGCAGACCTCCAGCTCCACCCCGGCCTCCTCGCGCAGCCGCGCGGCGAATTCCTCCTGGTTGGACGCGTCCCGGGTGGCGCTGGTGGCAAACAGATGCACCTGCTCCGCCCCTTTGGCCCGGGCGTCCTCCGCCATGCGCCTGACCGCGGCGACGGTCGTATCCATGGCCGCAGGGCTCAGCCGGCCCTCCGCGTTCAGCCCCGCGAAAAGCCGCGTGCCCTCCCTGTCCCGCCACAGACGCCTGGCATGGTCGCCCTCCACCTGCGCCACCAGCATCCTCACGGAATTGGATCCGATCCCGATCACTGCCACCATCATGACAGCATGCCTCCCTCCCGTGTTTTCCC
>JBJEYH010000142.1:0-5659 GCA_051886675.1 Aristaeellaceae bacterium | reverse complement strand
GTGTGGTTGTACACCACGTCGATGATGCACTTCATGCCCTGGGCGTGAATGGCGTCCACCAGCGCCCTGAAATCCTCCAGCGTGCCGAACTCCGGGTTCACCGCCCGGTAGTCCCGGATGGCGTAGGGACTGCCCAGCGCGCCCTTGCGGTTCTTCGCCCCCACGGGATGAATGGGCATCAGCCAGACGATGTCCACGCCCAGGCTCCTGATCCGGGGCAGATCCTCCGCTACCTTCGCGAAGGTGCCTTCCCTGCTGTAGTTGCGCACGTAAACGGAATACATCACCTGCCTGCGCAGGCTCTTGTCGGTATTGACGGCCATGACCTTTCCTCTCCTCTCAGCCCTTGGGCTATGCTATCCGAAAAGGTTTGACGCTTAACCTCATGATTCCTGCCGCCCCGGGCGAAATTCCGTCCCCCGGGGAAACACCGCCTCACAGTCGCTTGCCCCCGCGGCGGGGATTGTGGTACAATCATGGGCAGAGCGTGTGAAAGGAGCAACAGAAGATGCAAGCTCAATCCCCCATGAAGACAGGAACCCTGGTCAAACGTTTCCTGCCCTACTTCCGGCCCTACAGGGGCACGATGGCCTTCGACCTGTGCTGCGCGTCGCTGACCACCATCTGCGAGCTGGTGCTGCCGATGATCGTGCGGGTCATCACCGAGCGCGCCACGGTGGATCCCGCCTCGCTGACGGTATCCTTCGTGCTGATGCTGGGCGGGGTGTACATGCTGCTGCGCGTCGTGGACGCGGCGGCGAACTATTTCATGCAGTCGGTGGGGCACATCATGGGCTCCCGCCTGGAAACCGACATGCGCAATGATCTGTTCCATCATCTGCAGCAGCTGTCCTTCAGCTACTATTCGGACACCAAGGTCGGACAGATCATGGCGCGCATCACCTCCGACCTGTTCGAGATCACCGAGTTCGCCCATCACTGCCCGGAGGAATTCCTCATCGCGGCGGTGAAGATCATCGTCAGCTTCGTGCTGCTGTGCGGGATGAACGTCCCCCTGACGCTGATGATGTTCGCGGTGCTGCCCTTCATGCTGTACTTCGCCAGGAAGTACAACAGCCGCATGCGCCGGGTGTTCAAGGAGCGCAACAGGCAGGTGGGCGAGATCAACGCCCAGGTGGAGGACAGTCTGCTGGGCATCCGGGTGGTGAAGTCCTTCGCCAATGAGGAGATCGAGGAGCGCAAGTTCGCCGAGGGCAACGCCCGCTTCCTGGACCTGAAGGCCGCCTCCTACCGGGTGATGGCCGCCTTCGGCACCTCCAACCGCATCTTCGACGGCCTGATGTACATCATCATCGTGGTGGCGGGCGCGCTGTTCATCCACGCCGGGGATCTTACCGCACCGGAATTCACCGCCTACCTGCTCTACGCCAACGTGCTGCTGAATTCCATCCGCCGGATCGTGGAATTCACCGAGCAGTTCCAGCGGGGCATGACGGGCATCGAGCGCTTCCTGGAGATCATGGACGCCCCCTCCGAGATCAAGGATTCCCCCGACGCCCGGGAGCTCAAGGACGTCAAGGGCGAGGTGACCTTCGAGAACGTGGGCTTCCACTACGCCGACGACGAGGCGGAAGTGCTTCATCACCTGAACCTGCAGGTCAGGCCCGGTCAGTCCATCGCCCTGGTGGGGCCCTCCGGCGCGGGCAAGACCACGTTGTGCAACCTGATCCCCCGCTTCTACGACGTGACCGAGGGCCGGATCCTCATCGACGGTCAGGACGTGAAGGGCTTCACCCTCAAGAGCCTGCGTTCCGCCATCGGCATGGTACAGCAGGAGGTGTATCTCTTCTCCGGCACGGTCATGGACAACATCATCTACGGCAGGCCCGGCGCCACCCGCGAGGACGTGATCGAGGCCGCGAAGCTCGCCGGCGCGCACGAGTTCATCCAGGCCCTTCCCCAGGGCTACGACACCTACGTGGGCGAACGGGGCGTGCGTCTTTCCGGCGGGCAGAAGCAGCGGATATCCATCGCCCGGGTGTTCCTGAAGAATCCGCCCATCCTCATTCTGGACGAGGCCACCTCCGCCCTGGACAACGAGAGCGAGCATCTGGTGCAGCAGAGCCTGGAGAAGCTGGCCAGGGGACGCACGGTATTCACCATCGCCCACCGGCTGACCACCATCAAGGGCGCGGATACCATCTGGGTGCTGACGGAGAACGGCGTGGAGGAGCAGGGCAGCCATCAGGAGCTGATCCGCAAGGGCGGGCTGTACGCGCACCTGTACGCCATGTACACCACGGAGGGCCAGAACGCATGATGCTGACGAAGGCCATCCCGGCCGATAAGCCGGAAGTCTGCGCGTTCTACCGGTCCGTCTGCGAGGCCATGGAGAGAAGCGGGCTGGACATGTGGCACTGGGGGGAATACCCCAACGAAGCGATTCTGACCGGGGACATCCGACAGGGCTGGCTGTACATGGCGCGGGAGGAAGGCCGCATCCTGGCCTGCGTGGCGGTGAATCAGGAAGCGGAGGAGGATTACGCGGGGCTTCCCTGGCGTGAGGAAGGCAAGGCGGGATTGTTCCACCGTCTGGCGGTGGCGCCGGACATGCAGGGCCGTCATCTGGCGGAGGGCGTGATGGAGGGTGTGATGGACATCCTCCGGGCGCAAGGCTGCACGGTGCTGCGCGGCGACGTGTACGGCGGCAACGCGAAGGCCCTGCGGCTGTACGAGCGCATGGGGCTGAGGAAGGTTGGCGCGTTCCGGCAGGAATGGGGCTGGGAATACCCTTTTTACGGTTTGGAGAAGCGATTGTAAGGGGGACGCCGGGGCTTCTCGCCCCGGACCCTCGCCAAAGCGCCTTCGGCGCTCTGGACGCTCATTCGGGGGGATTGGAACAGGGCTGAAGGCACGGCGTGCAAAGGGTGCGCCGCGACGCGGAACATGCGGGGTTCCCCCTGTCCGTCACGGCTTTCGCCGTGACACCTTCCCCTCCGGGGAAGGGCTTGGGGTGGTCGCGCTCGGGCGGGGCTCCCCTACGGTCGCCCCGCTTCGCGTGAAGGGTGCGCCCTCCGCCATGGGGGTGAGAGGCGGCGTCCTCCTGCGGAGGCCGACGGAGGTTATGCATGCTCCTTCGGCCATGGGAGGCGGGCGTGCCTTCGCGGGGTTCCGGGACAGAAAAGCAAATAAACAGCATCCGCAGGAGGCGATTCCCGCGGATGCTATGTTTTTTGGGGATGATTGCGCTGGCGCGATCCCTTGGGGTTGGCTTCATCTGCCGTGCCCATTGCAGGCTGCTGCGCAGCTGCTCGGAAACTCCGGCTTTTTTCTTTTCCTTTTCTGTCGTTCTGCTGTGCTGCGCCCGGGCTGCCGCGACATCCCTGCGCAGGGGCTAACGCCGCCCCCGCTGCCAAGGCGAGGGGCATCGCCCCCTGACCCTTTTCCGCTGCCGCGAGCCCTGGTTATTGGGCGAAGGTGGCGGCGCGCTCCTTAAGGCCCTGGAGGTAATCGCGGCTCATGGGTACGTCGATGCCGCAGGCTTCCGCCATGCGCACCACCTCGCCCGTGAAAATGTCCATCTCACCTGTCCGGCCCGCGTCAAAGTCCCGGCTCAGCGACGAGGTGGAATCGTCCGTGCAGTTCATCAGGCGCACCATGTGCTGCGCCACCAGATCGTCCGGCAGGTTCACGCCCCGGGCGCGGCCCACGCGCCAGGCTTCCTCCATCAGCGCGCGGTAATCCGCCGTCAGGGCCTCGGAGTGCTTGATGTCCCCGATGGTGATCCCCCACCGGGCCGTCACCACGTTGTAGGCGCAGTTCAGCACGTACTTGCTCCAGATGGCCGCCTGGACATCCTCCTCCACCCGGGCCTCGATCCCCGCGCCCCGCAGGTATTCCGCCAGGGGTTCGGCGCCCTCGCCGCCCATGTAGATCTGCGTGAAGCCGCCCTTCTGCGTGATCACGCCCCCGGCCTCCACGCTGGAGACGGTGTAGATCACGCTGTCCAGAATGCGGCCCTTCCCCAGCAGGCGGCGCAGGTTGTCCCCGGCGCTGACGCCGTTCATCACCGGCAGCACCAGGGTGTGGTCGTCCACGATGGGGGCAAGCTGCTGCGCGGCGCGGGCCAGGCCGCCGTTCTTCACGCAGACAAGCACCGCGTCCTGCACGGGGAGCGTGCCGGGATCGTCGGTGAGGGAGGCGGGATGCACGGTGAAGCTGCCGTAGGCGTCGGCCTGCAGGGTCAGCCCCTGCGTCCGCAGCCTGTTCAGCCGTTCGCCCCGGGCGATCAGACTCACCTCGTCCCCGTAGCGGCGGAGCAGCACCCCCGCCAGCAGTCCGCCAACGCCCCCGATGCCCATGATGGTCAGCTTCATGGCCCTGTCCCTCCTGTGCTTACTTGATTTCGATCAGCTCATATTCCCGGCTGCCCACGCCCAGCGCGGCGGCCGCCTCGATGGTATGCACGCCGTTGCGGCTCTCGATGCGCTTCAGCAGATGCGCCTGGCCGGGATCCTCCGTGGCGGCGTACACCAGATCCAGGCACGCCTGGTCGATGGCCACCGGATCGGTGGACGCCAGCACGCCGATATCCGCCATGCAGGGATCCTCGGCCTTGGCGCAGCAGTCGCAGTCCACGGACATGTTCTTCATCACGTTGATATAGGCGATCTGCCCCCCGAAGTACGCCACCACCGAGGACGCCGCGTCCGCCATGGATTCCAGGAACAGATCATGCTCCGCCTTCCACAGCCTGTCCGCGTGGCCCGCGCCGTGGATGTAGGCCTTGCCGTAGGAGCTGGCCACGCCGATGGACAGCTGCTTGAGCGCCCCGCCGAAGCCGCCCATGGGATGCCCCTTGAAGTGGCTGAGCACCAGCATGCTGTCGTAGCGGGCCAGGTTCCTGCCCACATAGTTCCGCTGGATCACCCGGCCGTTGGGGATCGCCAGCTCCAGATCGGGACCCTCCGCGTCCATCAGGTCGAAGGGATACATGTTCCAGCCGTGCTCGTCGATGGTCCGCAGGTGATCGGCTGTCCGGTAGCGCGCACCCTCGTAGGCGGTGTTGCATTCCGTCACCGTGCCCTGCACATGGTCGATCACGTCCTTCCAGAAGGGCGGACGCAGAAAGTTCTGGTTGCCCTTCTCGCCCGAGTGAACCTTCACGGCCACCTTGCCGGGCAGGGGCTTGTCCAGCAGCTGATAGAGCTTCAATACGGTTTCAGGGGTGATGTCCCGGGAAAAATAAACCCTGGCTTTCATGCGCGATTGTTCCTCCTTGGGGGTCATTGGGCGGATGGTCAGATTTTGCCGTTTTCGGCCAGCAGCGCTTCCACCAGCGCCACGCACTCGAAGACCATGTCATCGCAGTGGGGCTTTTTCTCCCGGCCCTGCGCCCTGTTCACCTTCAGCAGGGACGCGCAGTCCAGGAGCCCGTCGTGATTGGCCTTCAGCCGCCGGTAGTATTCGCCCACGGTCCGGGGATCCTCCAGGCCCCACAGGCCCAGCGCCATCAGCCCGCCGGTGATCGCCCCGCAGACCGAGGCCATCTTCATGCCCGAGCCGAAGTTGGCCGCCAGCTTATAGGCCTGCTCCTCGCTGACCCCCGCGCCCGGGGCGAAGGGCAGCAGCACGGCCTGGGCACAGTTGTAATGGGGGGTGACGATGGCCCGCAGCTCCCGGGCCCTGTCCATGTACT
>JBJEYH010000141.1:20755-26177 GCA_051886675.1 Aristaeellaceae bacterium | reverse complement strand
ATTTCAATTCCCGCCCCTGCGTGAGGGGCGACACGGGGGGCTCCTCAAGTCCCTCACCACCTCCCATATTTCAATTCCCGCCCCTGCGTGAGGGGCGACGGGCGCATCGGTGCGGATCGCCTGCGGGGGGAGATTTCAATTCCCGCCCCTGCGTGAGGGGCGACCATTGGACAGGGCATCCGCAACAGCTGTTGCAACATTTCAATTCCCGCCCCTGCGTGAGGGGCGACGTAACTGGGGGGCGATGCTTTGCACGGGTATCCGCATTTCAATTCCCGCCCCTGCGTGAGGGGCGACTCGAGCAGCGGAACGGTTACATCGTGATTTATCACATTTCAATTCCCGCCCCTGCGTGAGGGGCGACCGGGATCCGGTTCTTCCTTTTCGCGCCATACAAATTTCAATTCCCGCCCCTGCGTGAGGGGCGACCGGCCACTCCAGCGCAGCCGACGTGCCGCCCTTCATTTCAATTCCCGCCCCTGCGTGAGGGGCGACGCAGGTGCGGCTCTACACGGCAAACAGCGGGGAATTTCAATTCCCGCCCCTGCGTGAGGGGCGACTCGTCGGCTTCAGCTGAAACCGCCACCCGCACAATTTCAATTCCCGCCCCTGCGTGAGGGGCGACGGTACCGGGGCGCGCCGCTGCCATCGTCCACCAGATTTCAATTCCCGCCCCTGCGTGAGGGGCGACCCGGGCGACGTGATCCACGTGATGACCAGCGGTATTTCAATTCCCGCCCCTGCGTGAGGGGCGACGAGACGGGCAGCGGCGGTCTGGATCACATCCTGATTTCAATTCCCGCCCCTGCGTGAGGGGCGACTCTGCCGGAGCAGGATCGGCAGCGGTGATACGCATTTCAATTCCCGCCCCTGCGTGAGGGGCGACGTGCTTGCGAAAATGGGCATCAACTAACGAACTATTTCAATTCCCGCCCCTGCGTGAGGGGCGACTGCCGGTCAGGAACTGGTTCTCGTAGAAGCGGTTATTTCAATTCCCGCCCCTGCGTGAGGGGCGACAGTACGCCGCCGGGGACGGCGCATTGACCTTTGCTATTTCAATTCCCGCCCCTGCGTGAGGGGCGACGGAGGTTACGAAGGCAGAAAGGAGCACGGCATGCTATTTCAATTCCCGCCCCTGCGTGAGGGGCGACCCCGGCAGCTCCATGCCGCTCTTGAGCGCCGCCTTATTTCAATTCCCGCCCCTGCGTGAGGGGCGACCATGGGCGTTCCTGCGAACTGGCCGAACACCGTATTTCAATTCCCGCCCCTGCGTGAGGGGCGACAATGGTCAACGTGTGCCCGGCTTCCAGCGTTCCAATTTCAATTCCCGCCCCTGCGTGAGGGGCGACGGGTCTGCTGGCAACCCTCCACCGCACAGGATAATTTCAATTCCCGCCCCTGCGTGAGGGGCGACGACGGAGGCGGTCTGGATGAAAATGCCGCTCAATATTTCAATTCCCGCCCCTGCGTGAGGGGCGACCGGAGGGCGGCTATCAGGAGGTGCAGGACGAGATTTCAATTCCCGCCCCTGCGTGAGGGGCGACGGAGACCATGCGGGAGCGCATCGAGGGCAAGCTATTTCAATTCCCGCCCCTGCGTGAGGGGCGACTGCGGCTTATGCAGGCACACACGCCGCAAATCGATTTCAATTCCCGCCCCTGCGTGAGGGGCGACCTGCGTAGCACCCCCGAAGGGGGCCCCGGCCTTATTTCAATTCCCGCCCCTGCGTGAGGGGCGACAACAAGCGCGGCCAGAACGGGCACCCGGAGGCGGATTTCAATTCCCGCCCCTGCGTGAGGGGCGACCGGGAGGAGATCTACGCCCGGTATCCGGGGTGCATTTCAATTCCCGCCCCTGCGTGAGGGGCGACGGTCACCGTCCCGGACTACGATCCAGCCAGCCCGATTTCAATTCCCGCCCCTGCGTGAGGGGCGACCGGCGAGTACCTGATCAAGGGCATGAGCGGCAGCATTTCAATTCCCGCCCCTGCGTGAGGGGCGACTACCATGGCTGCAGGAGGCGATGACGTGGCAACGATTTCAATTCCCGCCCCTGCGTGAGGGGCGACGAATAATCGAAGTGCTGTTCCTGAGTCTTTTATAATTTCAATTCCCGCCCCTGCGTGAGGGGCGACGCCGCCGGGGGAAACGCCTCGCAGGAGCAGCTGATTTCAATTCCCGCCCCTGCGTGAGGGGCGACCGCGCTGGACGAATACGTAGTGCGGAAAGGAAGGATTTCAATTCCCGCCCCTGCGTGAGGGGCGACCTGAAGCGCTGGCGGAAAGGCTGCTGGCCGGCATTATTTCAATTCCCGCCCCTGCGTGAGGGGCGACGTGCCGCCCTTCGCCCTGATCGCGTCCGCAACGATTTCAATTCCCGCCCCTGCGTGAGGGGCGACCATGCTGGAGGAGCCTGCCGGGCCCTACGCCACCTGATTTCAATTCCCGCCCCTGCGTGAGGGGCGACCGCCGCCGCTGCTGCGCCCCGCCATGCGGACGGAATTTCAATTCCCGCCCCTGCGTGAGGGGCGACCAGGAGCACCAGCAGCTGGAGTTTTTGAGCCAATTTCAATTCCCGCCCCTGCGTGAGGGGCGACGATGGAGGTAGTATACCATGGCAAACGGAAAAAGATTTCAATTCCCGCCCCTGCGTGAGGGGCGACCGGCTGCGGGGCCTGTGCGTGCAGCATAAGGGGATTTCAATTCCCGCCCCTGCGTGAGGGGCGACGCCAGCGGCGAGGTGTACCGGCGCATTTACGCCACATTTCAATTCCCGCCCCTGCGTGAGGGGCGACGCGACCATCAGCGTGTCCACCTCCTTCCCGGATATTTCAATTCCCGCCCCTGCGTGAGGGGCGACTCGCCGAAATTATCGAATGGTGAATAGATGATAATTTCAATTCCCGCCCCTGCGTGAGGGGCGACCCGCCGTGGGGGCGGTTGCCCCCTATGGATATTAATTTCAATTCCCGCCCCTGCGTGAGGGGCGACACTGGCGTGTACCCGTCCAGCATGGCGAAGTAAGATTTCAATTCCCGCCCCTGCGTGAGGGGCGACACTCTTGCTCCTGAAAACGGAATGGATTTTGAAGAATTTCAATTCCCGCCCCTGCGTGAGGGGCGACGCAGGCCCGCAGGGACTACATCAGAACCGCCCTATTTCAATTCCCGCCCCTGCGTGAGGGGCGACTGGATAACGTGGGAAGAGCGGGAAGCGGGAAAGCATTTCAATTCCCGCCCCTGCGTGAGGGGCGACATGGTGGGGGAACATCGTGTTTCTGGATGGCACCATTTCAATTCCCGCCCCTGCGTGAGGGGCGACGAAATGGGCATTTCCGTTTCATTCTCGCTGTACATTTCAATTCCCGCCCCTGCGTGAGGGGCGACAGGGTACAAGCCATGGACAGGATACATGTACAACAATTTCAATTCCCGCCCCTGCGTGAGGGGCGACCAGGCGGACGCGTATCTGGGAATCATGAGCCACATTTCAATTCCCGCCCCTGCGTGAGGGGCGACCTGGTCTTACACCGTGGTCGCCCGCACGGAACAATTTCAATTCCCGCCCCTGCGTGAGGGGCGACGGACGGTGTGCAACGGGTGGACACGCTGCTGATTATTTCAATTCCCGCCCCTGCGTGAGGGGCGACTGGGCCTAAGTGGCTTTTTATAGTCGCCCAAACATTTCAATTCCCGCCCCTGCGTGAGGGGCGACTGGATTCGGATTCGGATTCGGATTGGATTACGGGATTTCAATTCCCGCCCCTGCGTGAGGGGCGACTTCTCGCTCAATTCATCAAGCTTTTTGTTGATCATTTCAATTCCCGCCCCTGCGTGAGGGGCGACGGACGGTGTGCAACGGGTGGACACGCTGCTGATTATTTCAATTCCCGCCCCTGCGTGAGGGGCGACTGGGCCTAAGTGGCTTTTTATAGTCGCCCAAACATTTCAATTCCCGCCCCTGCGTGAGGGGCGACTGGATTCGGATTCGGATTCGGATTGGATTACGGGATTTCAATTCCCGCCCCTGCGTGAGGGGCGACTTCTCGCTCAATTCATCAAGCTTTTTGTTGATCATTTCAATTTCCGCCCCTGCGTGAGGGGCGACCCCATTGTGCGCAACGCACCAAGTACGATGTTGATTTCAATTCCCGCCCCTGCGTGAGGGGCGACGGGAGGAGCAAGCCCATGAGTTACACACAGGTGAATTTCAATTCCCGCCCCTGCGTGAGGGGCGACTCCTGAGATTGCAGCAGTCGTTTTTGTTGTAATTATTTCAATTCCCGCCCCTGCGTGAGGGGCGACTCCGCCATACATCAGGACAAAAAGCATGTACATCATTTCAATTCCCGCCCCTGCGTGAGGGGCGACGTGGTTCTTCCTTGGCGGGCAGAGCGGTTCGGGCAAATTTCAATTCCCGCCCCTGCGTGAGGGGCGACTTGGCAGGCGAAGCAGAATCCGCCATACATCAGATTTCAATTCCCGCCCCTGCGTGAGGGGCGACATTGCGAGGCGGTCATAGGCTTTCTCATTGTATATTTCAATTCCCGCCCCTGCGTGAGGGGCGACCTTACAGCATGAAAATTTTCCCTCTGTACACACCAATTTCAATTCCCGCCCCTGCGTGAGGGGCGACGACTTCATTGATGAAGGTTATTCGATTCTTAATATTTCAATTCCCGCCCCTGCGTGAGGGGCGACAGAACCCGGTTGGGATCATCAGCGGGAACTATGATTTCAATTCCCGCCCCTGCGTGAGGGGCGACGGGGCAAGGCAACCCTCGATCAGCGCATTGTGATTTCAATTCCCGCCCCTGCGTGAGGGGCGACGTGCGGGAGCTGATGCGGCAAAACGCCGTGATTATTTCAATTCCCGCCCCTGCGTGAGGGGCGACTACCTGGCCAGCCAGGGCCGCAGCAACAATGAGATTTCAATTCCCGCCCCTGCGTGAGGGGCGACATGGTTTGACATCAATTACCATTGCAATTGTTCCATTTCAATTCCCGCCCCTGCGTGAGGGGCGACTAAAGCTAACCCCGTATTCATCAATAATCATTTCATTTCAATTCCCGCCCCTGCGTGAGGGGCGACCTGCTGATTTGTCGAGCCGTTCAGCGTAGTGGTCTATTTCAATTCCCGCCCCTGCGTGAGGGGCGACTCGATACCGACACCGACACCTCGAGCCAGATCGCATTTCAATTCCCGCCCCTGCGTGAGGGGCGACTGGGGCATGGGGTGCGGCAAGACCGTGACCACCTTATTTCAATTCCCGCCCCTGCGTGAGGGGCGACCTTATAGCCAGTCCCTTTGAACCTATAATCTGTTATTTCAATTCCCGCCCCTGCGTGAGGGGCGACGCGCAAGCCCGCAGGGACTACATCCGTACCACCTTATTTCAATTCCCGCCCCTGCGTGAGGGGCGAC
>JBJEYH010000141.1:0-20655 GCA_051886675.1 Aristaeellaceae bacterium | reverse complement strand
AGGGACTACATCCGTACCACCTTATTTCAATTCCCGCCCCTGCGTGAGGGGCGACCGCGCTGGAGGCGGACGACTACTTCCACGCGCAAATTTCAATTCCCGCCCCTGCGTGAGGGGCGACGCTCCGGCAGGGCTTCGAATAATCATCTACTCAATTTCAATTCCCGCCCCTGCGTGAGGGGCGACCGCGCAGGATGGTCGCCGTCTGCTTGATCACCTCATTTCAATTCCCGCCCCTGCGTGAGGGGCGACAGCAAAACCTTACAGAAAACATGCTGCAAAGCAGAGCTGTTTCACCAAAAACCGGACGCTGCGGGTGGCGACAGTGGTGCGAAGGACGCGTTCCGCCATGCGCAGCTGCCCATTTCTCTGCGCCGATCCCCCGGGAAATCATGGGCGGAGGCCATCGGCGCGGATCAGAACATCAGGGGACTACCGGCTTCAACGCGTGGATGTCGGCCCATGACCTCGACCTTGTTTTCAAACGAGTTGCCAAGCCGGTAGAAACGGATGGAGTCCACCTCCGGATCCATGATCGCACCCAGCTCTGCCTTGAGCACAGCCAGATGCGCCGCATCTGCCACAACCTCAAACACGGAGTTCTGCACCCGGACGCCGCAGCGTTCGCAGGCCTTGGCGACCTGCCGCAGCCGGCGCGCGCCCTCGGGGGACGATACGTTGACATCGTAGGTGATTACAAGCATCATACCGCTACCTCCAGACAAAGGGCGGATAGACATCCAGATCGCCCCGCAACACACGGGCGAACAGCATGCACTGTGCGTAGGGAATCATACCTATGGGAAGCTTCTCCTGCAGAAAGGGATGGCGGATTTCCTCCTGACACCGGGCGCGCCAGGCGGAAAGAACCGTCTTGCGGCCCTTGTCGTTCAGGAATACGCCGCCGGAAGCGCGCTGAAAATCACCTTTCTCCAGCTGTCCTTTGTTGAACAGCGACAGCGTCAGCCGGTCGCACAGCGGCGAACGAAGCTCCTCCATCAGATCCAGCGCAAAGGAAGGCCTTCCGGGGCGCAGCGTATGCATGTAGCCCGCCGCAGGATCCAGCCCCACGGTTTCCATGGCGGAAACCATGCTGTGCGTGAGCTGCGTGTAGACAAAGGACAGCACGGCATTGACCTCGTTGGCGGGCGGACGGCGGGAACGGGCCTGAAAGCGGAAGCCCTGCGGGCAGTCGAGCATGTCGTCAAAGCAGGCGAAATACGCCGCGGCTGCCGCGCCCTCCATGCCGCGCATGCCGTCGACATCGGGACACCGGGTCAGCTGGGCGGCGCAGGCGGCGAGGGTGTTGGCGGCATGGAGCAGCCGCTCGGCCCGGACGCTGTCACGCTCCTTCAGGTTTCGCGCATGGCGCAGCAGCACAAGCTTGCTGTTGACCAGCTTGCCGCTGAGCATGCTGAGCACGACGCCGCGGGTGAAATGACCGTCGTTCATGCGATCGTACTGCCGCTTGCGCAGCAGCACATTGCCGCTGACAGGTCCGCACACACGGCCCTGAAACCTGCCATAGGCATCCAGAAAAACGATGCTGATGCCCTTCTCGCCGCAGAAGCCGATGAGCGGGGTGGAAAAGGTATTCTTCCCGAAAAGCACGATGGAATCCACCTGCGCGGCAGGGACACTGGCTTTCTCCTCCCCGCCGATGGCGACGCAGATGTTCTCATTGCGGTGGAACAGATAGCTTTCCGGCGTGAGGACATAAAGCGTTTCCAGCAGCTTTTTCACAGAGCGGATACCTCCATGGCTTCCCTTTCCACGGCGCTGCAGTAGCTCGCGGCGCTGCGGGACAGCTCCGGCATACACAGCTCCTTCAGGGAGCAGCGCGCGCATTTGGGGCCGGGCTCGGCGGCGGGCACGACAAAGCTGCGCCGCATGACGTCAAGCTGGCGAAGGGTGTCCAGCACCTTCATCCGCAGCGGCTGATCGAAGCGCACGGGCTGACGTCGATGGGCGGTGATGAAAAAGATCGCGCCTTCCTCAATGACCGTATTGTACATTTCCTCCAGGCACATGGCCTGGGCGCAGAGCTGAAGATGATACTCCTCCTCCTGGCGCACCTTGCCGTGCTTGTATTCCACCGGGTACAGAAGGACGGGAAAGGGTACGTCCGGAATCCGGCAGCCCGCTTCATCCGCGCGGCCCTCAACGCAGTCGCACTTTCCGGCCATGTTCCACTGGCGGGAATACACCGAGTGCTCGTACAGCAGGATTTCGCTGCCGCGCCGTTCCAGGCCCTGGGTGTGCACGCGGGCATGCTCCAGGCGACCCCGGGCCGTGTCCGCGCTTTCCGCCCAGAGCTGCTCGTTGGTCAGCAGAGCGGCCCGGCGCATGCAATAGCCCGCATGCGCCAGGCGGGAGAGGGGGATGGGATCCCACTCATCCACGGCGGAACCACTCATCCTCCGCCGGAAGCTCGTCCCAGGTGATATCACCGAAGGCGTCGCGCTGGAAGCCCACCTGCACACCGGCAGGCACCTTGTCCAGCTGCACCACGGCGTCGTAGTCGCGCCAGGAGCGGGCGTAGGCCACGCCGTCCCTGCGGCTGACACGCACCAGGTCAAACAGCCTGTGGGCGGGCGCGCAGCCCAGACGGGCCTGACGGGCGCGCTGCTGGGGATCCGTATCCGTGCCCACGTGCCTGAAGATGATCAGCGGGGATACCACGGCCATTTCGCCCTTGCTGGCGGAATGATCATGCTCATACATGTTCAGGATGGCCTCGAACAGCGCCTTCAGGTCAGCGTCGTCAAAGCCGGTTTCCGCGGCCAGGTTCGCGCTGATGAAGCCGCGCACCTCATACAGCCCGAAGGGAATGATCTGCTTGCGGCCCATGGTGCGCAGCTTGTCCTCGTCAGCGGCCTGCTCGGCGGCCAGATACTGTTCCACCGTGCCGTTCGTGATGCTTTCCGCCACGGCCACGCGGGTGATGGACACGTCCAGGGGCAGGATGGGATCCACGCTCCGGGCGAAGGCGATCTGGACAGGGCCGCGCACCTGACCCGCGTTGGGGCCGGTGGACATCACCGCGCCGAAGGTGCGCACGTCGTAGAACATTTCGCAGGCCTTGCGGCGGCCGGCGTAGATGGCGTCCTTGGCCTTGGCGCAGTCCTCCACGCCGGCTTCGCGCTTGGCCTGGGCAATGTGCCGGTTGATGTTGGTGGACTGCTGGATGATGATGTTCATGCCGGGCTGATCGTGATAGGCCAGATCAATGTAGTTGCGGATGCGGCGCTTGGTGGCGCCGTCGGTGATGTAGCCGCGCATGGTCTGCGGATCCACGCGGGGCATGTTGCCCATGTCGGGATCGCCGTTGGGGTTGGCGTTGGTGCAGGCAACGTAGTACATGAACTCGTAGCGATTGGCGATGGCCATGATTATTCCTCCTCCTCGTCCTGTTCATCCGGGGTCTGCTGCTGAGCCAGGGCCTTCCGTTCCCGGGCGGCCGCGATGTTTTCGGCCTTCTGCCGGTTCATTTCCGCACACTGCTGGCGATAGCCAAGGGCGAAATAGGCCTGCTCCTCCAGCGTCAGGGTGACGGGAATTTCATCGCCCACGGCCACGGCGGTTTCCTCCAGGGCGGCCGTCAGCCGATCGGCCGCGGCGCGGTTCTCGATCTTGGCCAGATGATGGTTGGACAGCCGCGACAGCGTGCCCAGCACCAGCGCGGGCGTCTGGCTGGCGGATGCATAGTACCGCTCCACAATGCCCGCATTGACCTCGCGGCCCAGCCCCGCCTCCTGAATGCGGGCGTACACCGCGACCATGCGGCCGATGTGATAGGCTTTGCTGGGATGGTTGGGATTGATATACGCCATGGTAACGACCTCCCCTGATTGACGTTCCTTTCTGCACAGGTAGACCTTCAGCCACTGGCAGGACATGGCGTCAGGAACCTGAATGGTGTTTTCCTCCGCGTCCAGCATTTGGGAACGGATGTAGCTCAGCGACCGCGTGAGGATGGCGATCGGCAGCTGCGCGCCGGTCAGGATGGCGGTCAGCACCGCCGGCGTGATGCCGGCCAGCTCCTTGGCCAGACGTTTCATGACATCCTCGCTGGATTTCTGCCGTTTCATCAGACGGATCAGCCGGGCGGTCAGCTTCTTCGGCTTGACGAAGCTGTCGTGACTGCCGGTCAGGCTGCACAGCCGCAGATCGTCAAACCACTGGGCAAGGCTGGCCTGCAGGGCTTCGTAGCGGCCATGCTCGTAGCGGCGGATCATCACCCGGCCCCCGACGCCGCTGAGCAGCAGGATGTAGTACTGGCTGGCCGGGAGAGGCTGCTCCTCGCCGCTGTCCACGCTCCTGACCAGCCGGGTGGCCTTCTGACGCTCCTGCAGGGCGTTGCGGTCGTCCACAGGGGTGTCGGGCTCATCGGTCTCATCGAAGCCGAAGGGATTATCCTCGCCGGTGATCAGGCTGGTGCAGATGTCCTCATCCACGGGGACGGGCCGATCGTACCAATGGACAAATTTCATGCCCGCCAGGATGGGCGCGCCTGCCAGCAGCTGATCCAGCGCGGCCTTGACGGCGCTCATGGCCTCCTCGGACACGGGGGCGTTGGCGGCCTGATCAAGCCCGTAGGAGCAGAATGCGGCCTTGTCGAAGCAGATCAGCGCGTCGCCCCGGGCATGACCGCCCACCACATGAAGCCCCGTGACCGGTGGGACAGTGGCCACCGGATCGCACAGCTCGCCGGTGATCAGGCAGCGCGCGCTGCCGCCGCTTCCGGCCTTCACAAATTGCTTCCTGAAGGTCTGCCACCAGGCAATCACGCCTTCGCGCTGATGAAGAACCTCGCCATCCACCAGAAAGCCGATGCGATCCTGGGGCTTGATCTTCAGCCGGACAAACTCCTGCCGGATGCGCTGGCGGACGTCCTCATCCTGCAGGGCCTCCGCGCAAAGGGCGGCGGCAGAATCCGCCGTGCCGGCATCCGCGAGCGCGTGAAGATAGAACGTGCTTTTCGCATTGGGGTTTTCCGGCAGCACCAGGCTGCTCTTTTCCACCAGCACATTGCTCTTGTCGGTGCCGTTGGCCAGGCTGCCGATGTCGGGGCAGGGGAGCGCTTCCGGCCCGCCCATCTCCACGCCCAGCAGGCTGCCGTCGGCGTACAGGGAAATGTAGGCCTTGATGGTCTTGTTCACATAGCCGGGCGGAAGCGTCAGCTTCTCCCGCAGGGCGTAGTCATACAGCGCTTTCAGCATGGCGCAACCCCCTTGAGCACCTCGGGGCTGTCATAGGGCGGTACCTCGATGACACCCTGGCGCATCACCGCGTGGAACAGCGAGGGCTTCGGCTGTGCCTTTTTGGTCACGGCGCACTGGTGCAGGTCAAAGACGTCGTAGAGCATCAGCCCGGCGTCCATGTCAACGGGAATGGGCGGCGTGAGCCCGTCGCTTTCCTCAAAGTAGGCGACAAATTCCCGCAGGCCGAGCGCGGGCTGATAGAAACATTTACCGGATCGGATTCTCCTAAGCGCCTGCTCCTCCAGGGATTTCTGCCGCTGCTCAAAGCCGGGCTGGGGCACAATGTGCGCGGCGATCCGGTAGCGGACATCGCACAGGGCAAGGGTCTGCCGCTGCGTCCGATCCTCGTCGGTGTACAGGGGCTTGTCCTTCACCCTGGACTTCACCTCGTTGCGCTTGAAGGCCATGTACCGGATGGGACGCAGTACTTCAATGCGGTCTACCTGCCAGTAAAACTCCACGGGCTTATTGTAGACGGCGGACAGGATCCCACGCGCGGCTGATGGCGTGGGGAAGGGGTAGGTGATGCGCTCCACCTTGCCCCAGCTGGGCGTGAAGCAGGCGAAATCACCAAAGACTTCCAGGACGATTTCCAATTTCGATCACCTCCATATAGTCTGCACCTGCCATCTCGTGACAGATGCAGTAGTATATATTCATATTTCTATTCATCGCCTGTTTCGGCCAGCCTACCGGGCAGGCGTAAACCCGAAAAATCGGGTCATGAATATATAATATATTGTTACAGTCAACTTGTCAATAGACTAGAAGAAAAAAATGTCATTCTCATCCTCTTTGGTCAGCGTGAGCCCCGTCAGCGGGCTGTATGCCCCACTGTGCTGCGGGCGCAGGATGAACGCATCGCTCTCCTGCGGCTGCTGTCCGCGCCGGGGAGCGTAGTTCAGCCGTTCCGCGATGCGGCTCAGCGGCTCCAGCTTGTTGGGAAACACGCTGACCGTGATGGGCGCTGCTTCCCGGAGCAGGGCGGGGGTCAGCCCGTGCGCCCGTGCTTCGGCCTGAAGCCGCCGGAACAGCGCCAGCTGGCCTTCGTAGGGGACAAGCACCTGATACCCCCTCGTGCTGATCAGCCGGTAATGATGGTCAACCCCCGGGTAATCCATGCCGGCAATGGCCTGCGTCAGCGCCGGCTTGTCCTGACGATGACGGTACAGCGCGGTGTAGTAGCGCTGCATGTCTGCCGGATCATGTAGGTCGATGGGCTGCTCATGGTGCAGCCGCTTGACGGTCATGGCGGCATGCTCGTACCAGCGGCCGGGGTACAGACGGCCCGCCTCATCCGGCTCAAACACCACCACGTTCCCGAAGCCGGCCAGGCTGCCGTTGCGGTTGCAGCGTCCTGCGGCCTGCACAATGCTCTCCAGAGGCGCCAGCGCACGGTACATGGTGTCGAAGTCCAGGTCGATGCCGGCCTCGATGCACTGCGTTGCCACCACCAGACAGGGAAGCCTGCTGGCCTGACGCTTCCGGATGTCAGCCACCACCTGAACGCGGTGGGCCGGGCACAGGTCGGTGGTCAGGAAGAACAGCCCCTCGTCGGCGTCGCGCTCCTCACGCAGCAGGGCGAACAGCATCCGGGCATGGTCGCGCAGGTTGACGATGGCGCAGGCATTGCGCTGCTGCGCCATCTCATGGGCGATGACGGACAGAGGCGTCCGTTCATCCAGCCGCCAGATCACCCGGGTGCGGCGAAGGAGATCGAACAGGCGGGCGTGGCCGGGAAGAATCTCCGTGGGATGCCAGTCCGTGACGGCCTGGAAGGCGGGCTGGGTGGCGGTGGAAAAGACCATGGTGCAGCGATAGCGGAAGCAGAGCTCCTTCACCGTGTCCAGGGTGGCGGAAAGCAGCTCGTTGGGCAGGGTCTGCGCCTCGTCAAAGAGGATGACGCTGTTGGCGATATGATGAAGCTTGCGGCAGTCGCCGGGCTGGCTGGCAAAGAGCGACTCGAAGAATTTGACGGAGGTGGTGATGATCATCGGCACATTCCAGCGGGCGGTGAATACCCGGGCCTGATCATCAGGATGGCTCTGGCTGTGATCCTCCAGCACATCGCCCACAATGCTGCGGTAGGTGCGGGCGTTCTGCTCTGTCAGCGTCAGGAAAGGCAGCACCACAATGATCCGCTGCTTGCCCGTGTGCAGGCAGTGGCGCAGGGCAAAGTGGAGCATGGCCAGGGTTTTCCCGGTGCCGGTGGGGGAGGTGAGGGTGTAGAGTCCCTCCGGGCCGTCACCCATGCGCCCGCACTGGTCGAATACCTCGTCGCGCAGCTGATTGAGCGCCGGATCCGACCGGGAGCCTGCGCGCAGCTGACGGCAATGGTCATACAGCCGCTCCAGCAGCGCAGCGGCGTCAAGGACGGGAGATTCCTCAGGCGCGGCATCGTCCGGCGCGTCGTCCCTGGCGGATACGGTGTAGTCCGCGTCCACCAGGCAGGAGAACAGCATCCGTGTGCGCAGCATGTCCTGCAGGGGCGGCAGCGGACAGGCCTGCAGCTTCACGGCCCAGGCGGGGAAATCCTGATGGAAGATGGCATAGGCCGCCTGATAGGCATCGGGCCCGCACAGGGCGGCGTCCTTGCCGGCATTGGCTTCCAGACGCCCGGTGCTGCTGACGCTTTGCACCAGCTTTTCCACCAGCATGTTCCGGTCGATCAGCCCGTCGTGATGCCCGTTGATAGCGGTGACAACAGGCTGATAGGCTGCGCGGCCTCTGGTGGTCTGGTTCAGCAGCGCCGCGCCGCAGATGGCGTGATCCACATGGCTGCGCGTACCCTTCAGCACCTGCGCGAAGGCATCGCTGTATTTGCCGAAGTCGTGCAGAAGCCCGGCCAACGTCGCTTCCTGCGCAAGGCCGATGGACGCGCCAAACTGCCCGGCCATTTCGCTGACGGCGGCCAGGTGTTCCCGGACGGTGATTTGTCTTCCGGAAGCGTTGGTGGATTTGGCATAGTACATCTGCGTATCCTGCTTGTTCATGGCGTATCCCTCGTATGGCGGTCATTCGTATGGGAGAACAGCGGATCGGTTTGCTTCAGAAGAAGGTCTTGATAATGGAATGATAAGCCTGCTTTGAAAGTTTTTCCATGCACTACAGGAAGCGCCAGCAAAAAATGTGCCCCAAAACGTTCCATAAGAAGCATTCGACGGGACCTCATCCTGCCGTGAAAGCGGCTGCGGCCAACAAAAAAGACACACCGTTCCGGGCTTTCGCCAGGAGCAGTGTGTCTGATGATTGATGCCTGTATGCCGGTTCAGGATGCGAAGATTACTTCTGCGCCTCTTCCACGGCCACGGCCACAGCCACGGTCGCGCCGACCATGGGGTTGTTGCCCATGCCGATCAGGCCCATCATCTCCACGTGCGCGGGCACGGAGGAGGAGCCGGCGAACTGAGCGTCGGAGTGCATACGGCCCAGGGTGTCGGTCATGCCGTAGGAGGCGGGGCCGGCAGCCATGTTGTCGGGATGCAGGGTACGGCCGGTGCCGCCGCCGGAGGCCACGGAGAAGTACTTCTTGCCGGCCTCGATCATTTCCTTCTTGTAGGTGCCGGCCACGGGGTGCTGGAAGCGGGTGGGGTTGGTGGAGTTGCCGGTGATGGACACGCCCACGCCCTCATGCCACATGATGGCCACGCCCTCGCGCACGTCGTCCGCGCCGTAGCAGCGAACCTTGGAGCGCTCGCCGTCGGAGTACCTGGTCTCGTTGACGATGGTCAGCGCATGGTCTTCCTTCACGTCGGCAGACAGGTAGTCATACTTGGTCTGCACATAGGTGAAGCCGTTGATGCGGGAGATGATCATGGCGGCGTCCTTGCCCAGGCCGTTCAGGATGACGCGCAGGGGATTCTTGCGCACCTTGTTGGCGTTGCGGGCGATGCCGATGGCGCCCTCGGCGGCGGCGAAGGACTCGTGGCCGGCCAGGAAGGCGAAGCACTCGGTGTTTTCGTCCAGGAGCATGGCGCCCAGGTTGCCATGGCCCAGACCAACCTGACGCTGATCAGCCACGGAGCCGGGGATGCAGAAGGCCTGCAGGCCCTCGCCGATGCAGGTGGCAGCCTCGGCGGCGGTCTTGACGCCCTTCTTCAGCGCGATGGCGGCGCCCAGCTCATAGGCCCACTTGGCGTTCTCGAAGCAGATGGGCTGGATGCCCTCGACGATGGCGTAGGCGTCCACACCCTTGCTGTTGTTGTAAGCCTTCAGCTCTTCCCAGTTGGCGAAGCCGTACTTTTCCAGAACGGGCTGCAGCTGAGGCATGCGGCCTTCGTAGTTCTCAAACAGAGCCATGTTCACATACCTCCTTCAATTACTGCTTGCGCGGGTCGATCCAGGCCACGGCGCCGTCCTCGGCCTTGAAGCGGCCGTAGGTGCCGATGTTCTTCTCGTAGGCCTCGTTGGGGCTCATGCCCTTCTTGATGGCGTCCATCATCTTGCCCAGGGACAGGAACTGATAGCCGCAGACCTGGTTGTCCTTGTCCAGGGCCATCTTCAGCACATAGCCCTCGGCCATCTCCAGGTAACGGGTGCCCTTGGACAGGGTGCCGTACATGGTGCCCACCTGGGAGCGCAGGCCCTTGCCCAGATCCTCCAGACCGGCGCCGATGCGCAGGCCGTCGTCAGAGAAGGCGGACTGGGTGCGGCCGTAGACGATCTGCAGGAACAGCTCGCGCATGGCGGTATTGATGGCGTCGCACACCAGGTCGGTGTTCAGCGCCTCCAGGATGGTCTTGCCGGGCAGGATCTCGCTGGCCATGGCGGCGGAATGGGTCATGCCGGAGCAGCCGATGGTCTCCACCAGCGCCTCCTGGATCACGCCCTGCTTCACATTCAGGGTCAGCTTGCAGGTGCCCTGCTGGGGCGCGCACCAGCCAATGCCGTGGGTCAGACCGGAGATGTCCTTGATCTCCTTGGCCTGGATCCACTTGCCCTCCTCGGGGATGGGCGCGGGGCCGTGATTGGGGCCCTTGGCGACGCAGACCATTTCTTCAACTTCCTTGGTGTATTGCATCGAATTGGTTCCTCCTATCTGAAGATAGTCGTTGAACAGGTTATCCCAAACGCCAATTCAGTATACCATATTTTCTTGTGCTTGTGTAGGGGCTTTTTGCATTTTTTCATCCGAAGGCCAAAATGCAACCAATTTCGCCGAGGGGAACGGCTTGCGCCCAGCGTTCCCAGCCCAGGCCCAGGGCACGGCAGGCGTACTCGTCCAGCAGCGCGGGGCTGGCCGGATCATGCAGGGCGGCGGTGACGTCCAGGGCGTACCATGCGCCGCCGATGCGCACGGTGTTCCACAGGTGGGGGCCGTGCCGGTTCCAGCCCGCCTGATACCCCATGTCCAGCCCCGCCATCGCGCCCAGCAGATACATGCCGTCGCTGATGCCCTGACAGTTGGCCTGCCCGCGTGCCAGCGCGGCGGAGGCATCCACCACACCGGCGTATCCGGGACGGCCGGGCGCCGGGCAGGCGTAGCGCACCCGTTCGGCCAGCAGGCTTGCCAGATGCAGGGCCAGCGCATCCGCCGGAAGCCCCCGGGGCGTCTGCCGGACAAGGGCTTCCGCGCGATCCAGCGTGTCCCGCTCCTCCGCCGTCAGCAGGGACAGATCGCCCACGCGCCAGGCATCCGCCAGCCTGACGCCCGTCCGGTAGCCCAGCACGGCTGTGACGGCATACCCCTGCCTGTCCCGCCGGACGTGACGGGTGTGCCGCTGCACCATGGGCAGGAGCATATCCAGCGTCCGGTGCACCTGCGGCAGGGACATGTCCGCCGCCAGGCGGAAGGCCACGCGGGTTTCCCGCCGCGCCTGTGCCCGGGCCAGGTATGCGCCAAGGGCCGCCGGGTCGGTGAAGGCTTCCTCCATGGGGGCTGCTCCTTTCGTGCAAAAGCCCTGGCCGCGGGGGCGGTCAGGGCGGGGGAATCAGGCTTCGGGCGGGGTGTCCGAAGGGGGCGGATTGTCATCCCGCATGGCGGGGATGGAGCGCAGGGGCAGCAGCATGTCCGTGCGGCTGTTGATATCGGCCCGGATGAGCCGGTAGAAGGTGGCGGTCAGCGGCACGCCGATGAGCATGCCGGGGATACCGGCCATGCCGCCGCCCACCGTCACCGCGGCCAGCACCCACATGGCCGGCAGCCCGATGGACTGGCCCACCACCCTGGGGAAGATCAGGTTGCCCTCCAGCTGCTGGAGGATCACCAGGAACACAATGAACAGCAGGGCCTTGACGGGCGACACGGTGAAGATCATGAACGCGCCCACCACCGCGCCGATGTACGCGCCGGCAATGGGGATCAGGGCGGTGAAGCCCACCAGGGTGCCGATCATCACCGCGTAGGGGAAGCGGAACAGCAGCATGCCCAGAATGCACAGGGAGCCCAGAATCAGCGCCTCGGTGCACTGGCCCACGATGTAGCTGTGGAAGGACGTATCCAGCGTGCGCACAAAGTGCAGGATCTTCCTTGTGGTCTTTTCGCCCAGGTAGCTGCGCATCAGCCGCTGGAACTGGCTGCTCAGCTTTTCCTTGCTCAGCAGCAGGTAAATCGCGAACACCAGCCCCAGGAACAGCGTGATCACCTGGCCCACCGTGGTGGACACCACCGTCACCGTCGCGCCCAGGACGCTGCCCACGCCGCTGATGACCAGGTTCACCGCCTTGGTGACGGTGCTCTGCCAGTCGATGTTGGACGAGGGGAGATAGGCCTGCAGCTCATCCAGATAGCCGGCCTCGGCCAGCCGCTCCAGGATCCAGGCGTAGCCCCTGGACAGCGCGCCGGGCAGCTGCTCCACGATCATCACCAGGGCGTTGATCAGCTCGGGCAGGATCATCCGCACTAGGAAGATCAGCGCCAGCGCCACCGTCACGAAGGCCAGCAGCAGACACGCGGGCCTGCGCACCTTGTCGATGATGGGCTTCTTGCTGTAGGGGAGAATGTTGCGCTCATAGAAGCACATCAGGATATTCACCACGTAGGCCACCGCGCAGCCCAGCAGCAGCGGACCTGCCGCGCCGATCATGTTCACCGCCGCGCCGGTCAGCATCTCCCAGTAGCGCAGCACCAGGTAGACCACCACCACCGTCACGCCTGCCCGCATGCAGGTTTTCCATTCAAGGCGCATGCCCCGACCTCCTTTATCCCGCGCAGGATCGCCTCTGCTTCCTGCGGAAATATTCCGCAAGGAACCGGTCGTTTCCTGCCGAAAGCAATGGTAAATTCTATCATGCCAACATCAACCCAACCTCAAGCGCATAGCCTGTTCCGAAAGGCGGGTGAGGGCCATGAGCCTGAGCGAACTGCGGCAGAAGGACGTGATCAACACCCGGGACGGCCAGTGCCTGGGGAAGGTGATCGACATCGAGTTCTGCGCGGTGGAGGGCCGGGTGACGGCGCTGGTGGTGCCGGGGGAATTCAGCCTGGCGTGTCTTCTGCGGGGGGAGCGCAACGGCGTGGTGATCCCCTGGGAGAGCATCTGCAAGATCGGCGACGACGTGATTCTGGTGGACGTGCCGCCGGTGGCTTAAGGCGCGGCGGCATCGCGGGACACGTCCGTCGGGACGGCATCCCCGGCAGCGCCGCCCGGCTGAAGCGCTTGCGCCGGCAGGGAATCAGCGGCAGGGCCCGCAGCGGTGGCCGAACCATCATCGGTGCGGGCGGTGGGCTGGGGCGTTTCCCCGAGCGGCTCGGCGTCGGGCTGCCGCGGCGCCAGGGTGGGCTGGACGGTCGCCATGAGCGTGGGGGTCATGAAGGGCATCAGGCTTCCGCTCTCCGCGTCCGGGCGGATATAGCCGTCGGCGGGAACCACCTCGCCCGATGCCAGGGGAATGTCCTGCCCCCTGACGAACAGGGAGATGTACAGGCCGCTCTGCTGCTGGCCCAGGGAGCCCTGACGGATCTCCAGCACGGGGGAATCCGTGCAGCCGTAGGTGTTCCAGGTGCGGTACATCAGGCCAAGTTCATCGTCCCAGTACAGGTCGCTGACAACGGAGGTCGTCTTTTGCGTTGCCCACGCCGGCGCGATGAGCGGATGCAGCGCATACATGGACAGGATGTGCGTATCGCTGTCATAGGCATAGAAGGGCTGCTGCGCCCTGCCGGAGAGGTTGGTCATGGTGCAGAGAATCTGCCCGCCGGGGAGACGCTGCAGGCTGAAGCTGTAATCGCCCACGTCGGACACATGGCTGTACACGCCGGTCATGCAGTGCAGCACATACAGCCCGCCCAGCACCAGCGCAAGCCCCAGGAGGATCCCCGCAAGCACCAGCAGCGTCCGGCGCTTGTTCCGCCTGCGGCGCAGACGGCGGGCGGTTTCGCGGAAGGGCGCGGCGTCCCGGGCCGCGGGAGGGTCTTTGGGGACCTCCGTGCGCATCTCCTGGTACATCTGCATGCAGTCCCGGCATTCCAGCACGTGATCCACCACCATCTGCCGGGCGGGCTCGCTGGCGGTGCCGTCCGCGCACAGGGGC
This sequence comes from Aristaeellaceae bacterium, assembly GCA_051886675.1. Classification (GTDB taxonomy): domain Bacteria; phylum Bacillota; class Clostridia; order Christensenellales; family Aristaeellaceae; genus UBA11524. The sequence goes on along the minus strand of JBJEYH010000141.1, from coordinate 6,919 downwards.
ATCAGGTCGCGGACAATATCGCAGTTATATTTCATCATGCAGGACCTCCTTCATCATATGGACGAGCATCTGCCGCCCACGGTAATAGGTCACCCGCGCCCAGGACGCGGTCTTGCTGAACAGCATGCCGATCTCCTCATGGGACAGATCGCCGAAGGTGCGCAGCGTCACCACTTCCTTGTAGGGCTCGGGCAGGTCGTGGAGCAGCGCGTGGGCCTGCAGGCGGCGCTCCCTGTCCATAAGCTCCTCGGTGAAGTCCGCGCCCGCCCCGTCGATGTCCTCCATGGGGATCGCCCTGGGCTTGCGGCACCAGGTGAAGTACTGCCGCTTGGCGATGCCGCACAGCCAGGTGGATACCGCGCACTGGCCCCGGAAGGTCTTCCAGCCCTTCATGGCCTGGCAGAAGGTCTCCTGGGTCAGCTCGTCCGAGAGGGCCTCGTCCCCCGTCAGCCGCAGGAGGAAGCGGCGCACGGTCTGGTATTCCTCCTGGCAGACCTGCTCAAAGTCGTTCATGGCCGTCCCTCCCTTCCCATGCGTCATGACCTTTGCATCCGTTAGTCGCGGAATACGGCGCTGCGTTACAGGCTGAACAGAAAAAATCCGGGAGAATTGCTCCTCCCGGATGTCCTTATTCCGCCTGGACGGTGCGGATCAGATCCTCCGCGTCCATGACGGGGATGCCCCTGTCCGCCAGCGCCTGGGCCAGCACGCCCCGGCCGGGGATCAGCCGCCCCGTGAAGCTGCCGTCGTAGATTTCATGCACGCCGCAGGTGGGGCTGCGGGGCTGGAGGATCGCCAGGGTCACGTCCTGCCCGGCGATGTCCGCCATCGTCAGCGCGACGCCCTCCCGGTAGAGGTCGTCCACGTCCCGGCCGTGGCAGTCGATCAGCCGCCCATCCCGCATTTCCACCGGAGGCCGGGGCGCGGGCATGCCGCAGCGGGTCTCCGGGCAGACGGGGATCACCTCCTGCCCCGCCGCATAATCCACCACCGCCGGGCACAGGTTGTCCCCGCCGCTGTACTTGCACTTCCGGCCCATCAGGCAGGCCGATACCACAATCGCCATCAGCCGTCCTCCAGCCGCTCCTTGATTTCGCGGCCCTCCCGCAGAAGCTGCCGCATGCGCTCCGCGTCGTTATCCCGCAGGGCGTCCCGGTATTCCGTCAGCCGGGCCACAAGGCCCTCCACCTCCGGCAGCAGCGCCTCCCGGTTGTCGAAGAACAGCTCCGTCCACATGTCCTCGCTCAGACGGGCCACGCGGGTCATGTCCGCGAAGCTCCCCGCGGAGAAGCCCTTGTGCTGCCCGGCCAGGGGACACTTCACATACGCGCTGGACACCACGTGGGCCAGCTGGCTGGTGTAGGCGATCATCTCGTCATGGGTGCGGGGGGTGGTGAACTGCACCCGCCGGAAGCCCATGTCCATGAAGAAGTCCCGCGCCCGCTGCAAAACCGGCAGCTCCTCCTCCACGGGGGTGAGGATCATGCTGGCGTGGTCGAACAGATCGTCCCGGGCGTACTTGAAGCCCGCACGCTCCCGCCCCGCCATGGGATGCCCGCCGATGAAGTGCCACTTCCGCCCCTTCGCCAGGGGCACCAGCCGGTCGCAGATGACCTGCTTCACGCCGCCGCAGTCGATGACCAGCGCGTCGTCCATGAACTGGTCCGCATGCTCGGTGATCCACCGGACGATGGCCTCCGGGTACAGCGCCACCAGCACGATGTCGCACGTCTCCAGATCGCCGGGGGCCATTTCCCGGTCGATGGCGCCCATGAGAATGGCCTGCTGGATGGTCGCGGGATCCCTGTCGCAGCCGATGACCGTGGCGGACGTATGCAGCTTGGCCGTCCGGGCCAGGGAGCCGCCGATCAGCCCCAGACCTACGATTCCGATATTCATGATGGGAAAACCTCCGTTCTTCCGTACTGCATGGGAGGTATTCGACGGGGGAAAAGGGGATTCCTGCCGTGGCCGGGCGGCTCAGGCGTTGTGGTACATGTCGTAGACCACGAAGCCCCCGACGCCCGCCATGGAGCCGGGGAAGGTTTCCCGGGCCATCATGCACCGGGGCTCCTGCAGGGGGTAGCCGCTGGTGGGGTAAATGCCGAATTCCGAGGAGGTCCGGAACCCGAAGCGGTTGTAGAAGCTGAAGTTTCCCTCCACAAGGATGCCCCGGAAGCCGGCCCTCCGCACATTTTCGATGCCCTTGGTGAGCATGGCCGTGCCGATGCCCTGTCGGAAATAATCCGCGTGCACCGATACCGGCGCCAGCAGGACAATGCCGGAGCCGGTGTCCCGGCAGCCGCCCGCGGGGGTGGGGGCGAGCGGAAAGCGGGAGAACATGAAGTGCCCCACGATCTGCCCGTCCTTCTCCGCCACAAAGGACAGCTCCGGCAGATAGAAGGGCGATACCCTGATTTCCTCCGCCAGGGCGACGACGTCGGTGCCGTCGGAATAGCTGGTTCCCTCCCGGAAGGAGCGCAGGATCAGGGAAGTGATGCTCCTGTCATCCCGTTTCTCCTCGGGGCGGATGCTGATCTGCTGATTGGTCATAGGCTTTCCTCACAATGCATGCTGCAGGCCGGAGCCTGCGCTGCCTTCGGTGTATCAGAAAAGAGTGTGAAACGCTGCGGCTGCGGCAAAAACGCCCGACGGATGCTGCGATCCTTCGGGCGTTTGCGCTGCGGATGGGGGGAATCAGGCGGTGGCCATGGGCATCTTGGCCCGGGCGGGCTCGGCCTGCTGACCGACCTTGGGCACGTGGTATTCGCACTTGGGGTCGAAGCGCACGGCCACGGGAGGCGTTTCCAGCTCCTCGGGGTGATTCAGCAGATGGTTCATCAGCCCGAAGAAGCTGGCGTAGTGCGCGCCGGAGCACACGCGCTCATCGGCGGTGATGCCGATGGGCAGCCAGCGCTTCATCTTCGCCGCGCCGGAGGGCTCCACCACCGCGCTGCGTTCCACCGTGCCCATGCCGAAGAACAGGCTGGTGGAGCCGAAGTTGTAGATGTGATGGTTCACATGGTGCAGGCCGATGGAGGCGTTGTTGGTGATGTACATGCTGGTGTGGAAGGGCAGCTCGTCCAGGAGCGCGGCGGGGCACAGGCCGTAGCGGTCCAGCAGGCGCACCAGGCCCACCACCACCGTGGCCAGGCCGGGCACCGCCAGCAGGAACCGGGCCAGCTTGTCCACGAAGCTGCTGGAGGATTCGCCGCGGTTGGCGTTGATGACGGCGTTCATGCGGTCGCGCACGTCGTAGAGGGTATCGGTCAGGTCGAACTTGATCTTCACCGCGGTCTCGTCGGACTCGGGGTTCTGCGGCTCCTTGAGCATGGTGAAGGACACGGTGCAGTTGTTGCGGGAGTAGTACTGCTTGTTCATGATGTAGCGGTTGATTTCCGGGTGCTGGCTGACCGTGCGCACGAACGCCGCGATGATGATGTTCATGAAGGTGATCTTTTCACCCTTGGCGCTCTGGGCGGCGATGTAGCGGGCGAGCATCTCATAGTCCACCTTGTGCTGCAGGAACACCTGCGCGTCGCAGCGCATGGGCATCAGGTAGGGGGTGATGCGGACGATGGGGTCGATGGACGACACGCGCCGTCCGTCGGGGCGATGGCCGAACATGGAAAACCACTCCTCTCCTCCGGATTGCGGCGGATGATGAAATCGAAACAAAAAATGAAACAAATGTAAAAAAAACCGCCACATTGAACATTGTAGTCAACATAACGGTTTTGTCAAGGAAAAGCATCATCCTGGCAGCGATTCCCACGCAAAAATGCCGGAGCGGGAGATACGATGGTCTCCCGCTCCGCGCAAGTCATGCCTGCAGCGGCCCCTCGAAGCGGTATTCGCCGGCGGCAAGGGTCTGCGCGTCCAGGCCGGGCAGACGCACCTCCGCCTCGCACCCGAAGGGGATGACGATGCTGTAGCGCACCCTGTCGCCCTCCACGCGCCAGTCGACGGCATAGCGTCCGCTGGCGGAGTCATAGCTGCACCGGAGATAGCCCAGCCGCGCGTCGGGCATGGGGGCGATCACAGCCCGCCGGAAGCCGGGGGCCTCCGCCACGGGCTTCAAGCCCGCCAGATACTGGTACATCCAGCCCATGACGCTGCCGTAGGCGTAGTGGTTCATGCTGTTCATGCCCGTGTCGCTGACAAGGCCGTCGGGCATGACGGAGTTCCACCGCTCCCAGATGGTGGTGGCGCCCATGTTCACCTCGTAGAGCCAGCTGGGGTAGTCCTCCTGCAGGAGCAGGGTCACCGCCATGGCGTGGAGTCCGCCCTCGGACAGGGCGGGCAGCAGCACCGGCGTCCCCACAAAGCCGGTGTCCAGATGGTTGTCCCGCTTCTCCAGCTTTTCCCTCAGCTGGGAGAGCGCCAGCGCCCGGCCGCTTTCCGGCACCAGATCCCAGTGCAGGGCCAGGGCCAGGGCCGTCTGCGTCTGAATGGTGCAGACGCCCTCAGCATAATACCTGCGCTGGAAGGCAGCCTTGACCTCCTCCGCCAGACGGGCGTAGCGGGCCGCGTCCTCCGCAAGGCCCAGGGCGCCCGCGGCTTGGGCCGTCAGCAGCGCGGAGCGGTGGTAGTAGGCCGTGGCGATGTAGGTGTTGTCCGTGCCGCCGAAGCTGCTGGTCTTGTCGGGATTGTCCAGGGCCAGCCAGTCCGCGAAGTGGAAGCCGCAGTCCCACAGACGGCTGCCGCCGCAGAGGGTCTCGTCCTGGGCGCGGATCCAGTCCACCCAGGCCGTCATGCCGGGGAAGGCTTCCGCAAGCAGCGCCCTGTCGCCGTAGAATTCGTACACCGTCCAGGGGATCACCGCCGCCGCGTCCGCCCAGGCGCAGGAGCCGTAGTCCTTCTTGTCCTCGTCGGGATGGCCCAGCCGGGCGTGCTTTTTGCTGATCTGGCCGATGGTGTCCGGCACCACGTGGGGCACCGCGCCCTCATGCTCGCTCTGCTCGGCCCGCATGTCCGCCAGATACTTCCGGTAGAAGGCCGGGGTCTCCATGTTGTAGCTGGCGGTGGGGCAGAATACCTGCGCGTCGCCCGTCCAGCCCATGCGCTCGTCGCGCTGGGGGCAGTCGGTGGGAATGTCCAGGAAATTGTCCCGCTGGCTCCACAGCACGTTCTCCAGCAGACGGTTCAGCTTGGGAAGGCCGGTTTCCAGCGTGCCGGTACGCTCAAGATCCGTGTGCACCGCCTGGGCCACGAAGCCCGATGCCAGAATCTGCTCCTTCGTCATGTCCTCGACCTTCACATACCGGAAGCCGTAGAAGGTGAAGCGGGGCCGCACCCACGCGCCCTCCCCGGCGGAGAAGTAGGTGTATTCCGCCTTGGCGCTGCGCAGGTTCTCCCGGTAGAAGCAGTCGTTCTGCAACAGCTCCCCGTACTGCAGGAACACCGTGTGTCCCGCGGGCAGCGGGCAGCGGAAGGCCACCCAGCCGGTGATCACCTGGCCGAAGTCCAGCACCAGCTCGTTGGCGGGGGTGGTGAGCAGCTGCACGGGAGCGCGCTCCTCGGTGATGCGCACGGGCATGCTCAGCCGCTCCGTCAGGCGGCCCCGGGGCGCGGGCACAGCCTCCGCCTGCTGCCAGACGCCGCTGCTTTCCAGCCGGGCGTCATAGCGCTCGCCGTCGTAGATGCTGCTGAAGGTGACGGGGGAGGGCCGGCATTCCCAGCTGCCGTCGGTGGGGATGACCTCCTCCGTGCCGTCCGCGAAGATGACGCGCAGCTCGGCCATCAGCTGCATCCTGTCGCCGTAGAGGCAGCCGCCGGGCTCGCCGAAGCCGTAGCGGCTCATGTACCAGCCGCCGCCCAGCATGACGGTCAGCTCGTTGTCCTGCTGAAGGGAGGCGGTCACGTCGTAGGTCTGGTACTGGATGAAATGCTCGTAGCTGTCGTAGGCGGGGGTGAAGTATTCGTCCGACACCCGCTGGCCGTTGATGCTGGCCTCGTAGAGCCCCAGGCCGCAGATGTACAGCCGGGCGGATGCCACGGCCCTGTCCAGGGCGAAGCGGCGGCGCAGCAGGGGATGATGCCGGCCGTCCCCGGGCATGCCGATCCACTGGCCGGCCCAGGGCTCGTCCATCTTGCCCGTCTCGAAGAAGGTCGGCTCGGACGTGGCCGATTCGCCGTCATCCGCCGTGACGCTCACCTGCCAGAAGTAGCGGGTGCGGGGGGCGAGGGTCAGGGGCGCGGCGTAGGCCAGGGCGGAGAAATCGCCCTCGCCGCTGTCGTGGAGGACGCGGGTCATGGCCGGGTCGGAGGCGATGACGATGCGGGCGGAGCGCTGCTTTGCGCCGGATGCGCCGGAAACCTTCCAGCTCAGGAGGGGCTGCTCCATGGCCACGCCCAGGGGGCGATCCATGTGCATGGTGCGTAGATGGGTGATCTGCATGGACATAAATCCTTTCTCAAGTGATGTCGTGAACGTGACGGGTCAGGAACATCTCGAAGCGGGGCGTCCACCAGGCGACGTAGCCTTCCCGGGTGGGGTGAATGGGATCGTGCATGTAGCGGGCGTAATCCTCCGGCGAAACGGCCAGCATGGCGGGATCGTGCCACAGGTCCAGGACGTGGATGGGCCATTTCTCCCCGAGGGCCAGGAGCCTGTCCACCATGCGCCCGTAGGCGGGGCTGTCGTAGCGGGTGCCGGTGTAGAAAAGCACCGGACAGCCCCAGGCTTCCATGGCATGGACGATGATGGTCTCCAGCGCGCCGGTGACGGTACGGGTGTCGAAATCCTCCAGGCTCCGGCCGGGGCTGACGTCCCCCAGGGGCAGGGCGCGGGTGGCATCGTTGGTGCCCAGCTGGCACAGGAACAGATCGGGCCGGAGCGCGGATGGCAGGCGCAGCATCCGGGCGATGTAGGACACGTCCTCCACATCGGCCAGGGTGGTGCCGGACACGGCCTCCT
>JBJEYH010000140.1:1698-5974 GCA_051886675.1 Aristaeellaceae bacterium | reverse complement strand
TTGTCATAAGCAAAATTACTTGATGCCGTACTTCTTGTTGAACTTATCAACACGGCCGCTGGTGTCGACCAGCTTCTGCTTGCCGGTGTAGAAGGGGTGGCAGTTGGAGCAGATCTCAACGGTGATGTTGGGCTTGGTGGAGCCGGTCTCGATGACGGCGCCGCAAGCGCATCTGATGGTGGTCTGCTGATACTTGGGATGGATTCCTTCCTTCATTGGTAAAAAACTCCTCACATCATGTGCTGCCATGATTGTGCGCAAAGGCATAGTTACATGGCGCAAGGTGAATTGTAACACAGCACAGCCGTTAATGCAAGGATTTTCTTGCTTTTCCGGCTGTTTTATTTTTCCGGAAGCAGGCTTACGGCTTTGCCCGCGTTCAGGAAATACAGCACACATTCCTTTACCGGCTTTCCGCAGATACGCTCCATGGCGGCGGCGTAGCTTTGAAGCTGGACGGTGTAGTGCCGGGCGCGCTGAGCGATCTCCTCCGGGGTTTTCACCCTGTCGGTCTTGTAGTCAATCACCGTGAGCTGTCCCTTTTCCTCAATGCAGCAGTCCACAACGCCCTGGAGCAGCAGCTGCTCCCCGGCGGCGCTGCCGAAAATTTGCCCCGCGTCGCAGAGCAGGGAGAACTTGAACTCTCTTTGTATGCTGTCGGCTCCCAGCATCCGTTTTCCCAATTCGGAGGCAAACAGCTTGCATATGGCCCCGGCGTCCACGGCGGCCGCCTCCCGGTCCGAGAGGAAGCGGGCCGCGCGCAGCCGTTCGATCTCTCCCCTGATCGCTTCCAGACTGCCTGTTTGGGAAAAGTCCATGTATTGCAGCACCAGGTGGGTGGCGGTGCCCCGCTCCGCGCCGGTGACGGGCTTGTCCTTTCTGGTAAAGTCCGGCATACGGAAGCTCCGCTCCCCCTTCGGGGAGATATCTTCCGCGTCCTCGTCGGGCTGCCGGTGGCCTTTCAGGCCGGTGGCCGTGACCTTGGAGGGCAGGGCCTCCGCCTCCCGGTGGGGGTAGCTGAAGGACAATCTGCGCTCCAGCTCTTTCCGGCTCTCTTCGTCGGCCTTGTTTTCCTCCGGCCTCTCTTCAGCTTCCGCAGATTCCTTTCTTCCCGGATTTCGGATGCACAGCTTCAGCCTGTCGCCGCAGACGCACTGGGCGTTGATAAGCCAGACGAGAGGAGAAGAGGCCGAGGCCAGCAGCTCCGGCGACATGGGCAGGCTCACAGCGGCCCCGGTCTTTTCCACAAGCTGCTCCGCGTTTTTCACCGCCGCCGTCATAAACAGACGCTCCTTGGCCCGGGTCAGGGCCACATACAAAAGCCGCATCTCCTCCGACAGCATCTCCCGCTCCAGACGGAGCTTAATGGCGTTTCTGGCCAGGCTGGGGTATTCCACCCGCCGTTCCAGGTCCGTGACCTTGGGGCCAAGGCCCAGCTCCGGGTGGACCAGAACCGTGTCCCGGCTGTCCTGCTTGTTAAAGCGCCGGGCCGTGTCGCAGAGGAACACCACCGGAAATTCCATGCCCTTGGACTTGTGGATGGACATGATCTGCACCGCGCTCTCCTCCGCGCCGCCGGTGGAGGGCTCCAGCCCCTTTTCCGCCTGACGGCGAAGCCACAGCACAAAGCGGTGCAGGCCCCGGTAGCCGCTGCTCTCAAAGCGCTGGGCCAGCTCAATCAGTTCCATCAGGTTTGCCCGGCGCTGCTCCCCGTCGGCCATGGCGCTGCAGAGGGCCAGCAGATCCAGCTCGTCCAGCAGCCGCCACACCAGCTCACCGGCGGACATGTCCGCCGCCATATTGCGCAGCTCTTTCAGTTTTTCCACAAAGCTCCGGCATTTTTCGTCGTGCTCCGCCCCGGCGCAGAGAGCGGTGTAGAAGTCCAGCTCCCGGTCCTCCGTGCGTATGGCGGACAGCGCATCGGCGCTGAAGCCGAAGCAGGGGGAGCGCAGCACGGCGATCAGGGGGATGTCCTGGTGGGGATTGTCGATGACGGCCAGCATGGACATCATGGTGGAGATCTCCACCGAGCTGAAAAAGCCTCCGCCCTGGCCGGAGCCCACCGGGACGCCGTACTGGGCAAGGGTACGGCGGTACACCCCGCCCACATTGTTTACCGAGCGGAGCAGAATGGCGATGTCGCCGTATTCCACGGGCCGCTGTATGCCGTGGTCCGTCACCGTCTGGCCGGAATCCACCAGCTCTCTTATCTTCTCCGCCACCATGGCGGCCTCCAGGGCCGTCTTGTCCGGGGACTCCTCGTCCTCCGCCGCGCCGCTCAGCTCCAGCAGCATCAGCTCCGGCGGGGGCACGCTGCCCGGATATTGGGCGCCGGGGATGAGCCTTGCCTTGTCATCATAGTCGATATCGCCCAGGCCCCTGGACATGCAGCAGCCAAACACCCCGTTTGCCGCCTCCAGCACCTCCCGGCGGGAACGGAAGTTCTCGCTGAGGATAATGCGCCGGGGCTCTCCGGCCGCGGCAGACTCATCGTCCGCGTAGCGCAGATATTTTTCGGTGAAGATCTCCGGGTCCGCCAGACGGAAGCGGTAAATGGACTGCTTCACGTCCCCCACCAGGAACAGATTTTTCCCCTCCCGGGAGATGGCGTGGAAGATGGCGTCCTGCACCCGGCTCACGTCCTGGTATTCGTCCACCATGATCTCCGTATAACGCTGGGAGAGCTGCACCGCCAGCGCGCTGGGGCTGCCGTCCTCCTCGGTGAGGAGCCGGGCGGTCATGTGCTCCAGATCCGCGTAATCCACCAGACCCGCCCGGCGTTTTTCTTTGGAAAACGCCCGGTCAAAGTCCAAGGTCAGCTCCAGCAGGGCCTCCATGGCCGGCGCGGTGTACGCCATCTCCCGCAGGAGCTTTTCTGAGTCGGAGTACAGGCTGTCGCCCAGGGCCTTCATGTCCTTTTTGCAGGCGTCCCAGCGGGATTTCACCAGGGCGGCCAGCTCCGGGTCCGGGGGATTTCTCAAAACCCCCAGCCGGGGGAAGGTGATGGGCAGAACTTCTCTGGCCTTGTCCCAGCCCATATTCAGGCGGCGCTGCAGCTCCCGGATGGCGTCTCCCGCCTCAGCCAGGGCGGGCAGGTAAGCCTTGCAGATTTTCTCCTCCCCCTGCATCAGGGCCATGAGCCGGTCCAGCTCCCCGCTCCAATAGGCGGCGGAGCGCTTTGCCGCGTTCAGCACCTCGGCCCCCCAGGGGGTCTCCGCCGCGTCCGACGCGCCGGAGTGGAGCAGCTCCACCTGTTCCCGGGCCCATTTTTCCGGGCGGGCGTGGCTCTGCATTTTGCTGTGCAGGGTCAGCACCAGCTCGGCAAGGCGGCTGTCGTCCCGGCCCGCGCCCACCGTGTCCGCAAGGAGAGTGAAGCCCGGGTGTGCTTCCGGCTTTTCGTAGCAGGCGTCCAGCACCCGCTCCAGGGCGGCGCGCTTCATGGCGGCGGCCCCGTCCTCGTCCGCGATCTTGAAATCCGGGGCAAGGCCCAGAACATGGCTGTACTCCCGGAGCACCTTGGCGCAGAAGCTGTGTATGGTGCCGATCTGGGCCTTCTGGCACAGGGCACTCTGCCGCCGCAGACGGCGGCTGCCCGGGTCCCTGGCCAGGGCCTGGGCCAGCTCCTCCATGATCCTGCCCCGCAGCTCCCCGGCGGCAGCCCGGGTGAAGGTGATGATCAGGAAGCTGTCGATATCCGCCGGATTCTCGGGGTCGGTGATGTAGGACATGAGCCGCTCGGTGAGCACTCTCGTCTTGCCGCTGCCCGCCCCGGCGGACACCAGCACGGCGCTGCCCCTTGTATGGATAGCGGCGTATTGGGCCGCTGTGGGTTTAAATTCACTCATCGCCTCTGCTCCTCCTCAAGCATATCCCAGACCTGGTCCGCGCCCAGCTTGGGCATATAGCGGCAGCGTTCGCCGTTTTGCCCGTCGGTAAAATGGCAGGCGTCGGAAAAGTCGCAGTTGAGGCAGGCGTTCTCCTGCTGGCTGCGGTAATAGGGGTCGGCGGAGATGCTGCCCTGCCGGAGCTGGGCGGCCATCTCCGTGAGCTTTTCCCGGATATGCTTTCCCAGCAGGCCCAGTCTTTCAGCGGAAGCAATGCTGTCCGCCGTGGGCTTCCCGTAGCGGAAGCGGATGGGGATATAGCGTTTGTCCTCCCCGTGTTCCCAGGCCTCCTTCACCGCCGGATCGTCCAGAACGATGCCGCTGCGCCGGGCCTCCTCCGCCCGCTTCGTCTCCAGCTCCTCATCCGCTTCGTCCCGGGAGGCGGAGAGCAT
>JBJEYH010000140.1:0-1598 GCA_051886675.1 Aristaeellaceae bacterium | reverse complement strand
GGGATATCCGCCGCTTTGGAAAAGTCCAGCTCAAAATCCAGGGGGACAAAGTCCGACTTTCTCAGCTCTGCCGCCATCTCGCGCACCACCTGATACACGTCTGCGGAAAGGCGTTTGAACAGATAGATAAAGCGCTGGGATTTCTCCTGAAAATCGTTCAGCTCCGTGTGGACATATTCCTCCACATGGCGCTGGGTGATTTTTTTCAGCTCCTCGTCCGACACCTGGGCAAAGCCGCCCCGCTCCGCTGCGTCCCGGGCGGTGCCCTCCAGCACCCAGTGCATGAAGGTGCCGATCTCCGGCGGCTTGAAGCCCGCCGGCTCATAGGGCTTGGCCTTCAGGCCGTACTGGCAGAAATAGGCGAACTTGCAGGTGGAAAAACGGTCGATCCGGGAAGCGCTCAGCCGGAGCTTTTTCCCGTACAGGGCCTCCACCGCGGCGGGGGACAGCCGCCCCCGGCTCATCTGCGCGGCGGCGCTCAGTTTCTCAAAGCGCTCCGGCTCCCGCTCCCGGAAGACCTCCGCCGCCGCCTTCTCCCGGGGGCTGCCGCCGTTCAGGGCGTGGGCCGCCAGGCTCAGCGCCGGGGCGGGGGCGGACATGCGGCCCTCGCCGATATCCGCATGGCGCACAGGCAGATCAAAAAGGGCCTTGGCCCGGTTGAACACGAAGGCCGGACGGAGGGCCGCTCCGTCGGCGTCAAAAAGGGGATAGCACATGCTCAGACTCTCCGACGGCAGGCTCAGGCAGTTGTAGATCAGGGAAAATTCCCGCCACAGCTCGCCCTCTCCCGCGCCGCCGATGTCGATATCCAGCTCCAAAAGCCGCCTCCGCTCCTCGTCGGAGAAGATGCCCCCGTCCTCCTCGGCCCGGGGCAGGCGCTGGTCCGTGGCCCCCAGGACGATCAGATGCTTGATGTTCCTGCGGCGCATACGGTCAAAATCTCCGGCGGATACCCGGTCCAGCGACACCGGGATGCTGCCCACGTCATATTGGGAGAGCATGGTGACAAACAGCCTGCTGAAGGCCGCCATATCCATCTCCATGTCCCCTAAGATCTCCGCGCTCTGTTCCAGGGCGGAGACGATAATATCCCAGAGCTGGGCGTACTCCTGGGCCAGGCTCTCCCGGCCGCTCTGCTCCAGCTCCGCACTCCGGCGTGAAAGCTGCTCGGGCAGCTTCAGCTCCCGGAGATATTCCGCCAGCGCCGAAGCCTGTCCGGCGGCAGTCTCCGCCAGCTCCCCGCTCTTCTCCAGCTTCAGCAGCGGCTCTGCCAACCGGCGGCGCAGGGCGTTGATGGTCTCCAGCCGGGCCAGGGCCTCCTCGTCGTAGTCTCCCCCGTAGCCGTCCGGGTGCTGCCGCCAGTCTCCGCTGCGCTTCCAGGCCCCGGCCCGAAGCTGCCATTTAAAGACATAGTCCCCCAGCAGGTCACATTCCTCCCTGTTCAGGCCGGACAGGCCGGTGCCCATGTAGCTGAGCACATCGTCCACATCCCAGCCGCCCTGGAGGATCTCATAGGCCCCGCTGATCAGCGCCGGCAGGGGCTTTGACAGCAGCTCGCTCTTTTTCGTCACAAACAGGGGCACTTCATAGTGCCGGAA
>JBJEYH010000139.1:4893-6110 GCA_051886675.1 Aristaeellaceae bacterium | reverse complement strand
TACACGGGATGAATGTGGCTGCCGGGGAGAATGTCGTGGAACTGGTTCAGCAGCAGCTTCTTGTAGCACTCCCGCAGGGTGTCGGCGGGATAGGGCCTGCCGGACAGCGCCGCCAGGCTGCAGCGGATTTCCGCCTCCCGCAGCTTGAACTCCAGCATGCGGTTGAGCCGCTTCAGCTCGCTCTTGGTGGTGAAGGTGCCCCGGTGCATCTCCAGGTACAGCTCGCCATCCCAGGTGGCCAGGTCGGTGTTGCCCTCCAGGTTCTTGTGCAGGAATTCCGCACCGCCGGTCATCTCCGTCTTGGGCATGATGCTCAGCTTGCCGAAGCGGCGGGCCAGCTCCAGCATCTCGGGGGTGCAGCCGCTGCCGCCGTCGCCGTAGCCGTACATGCTCAGGGTCTGACCGCCCACCTGCTTGTCCTGATAGCTCTCCCAGTTCTCCTGGATCTGGCTGGGCATGTTCCAGGTGATAAAGTGCGTGGGCGGCACGCAGGCGTAGACGCTGGTGCCGTCGATGCCCTTCCAGAGGAAGTTGTTGTGGGGGAAGCGGTTGGTGTCGTTCCAGGTGGACATCTTGTTGGAGACGAAGTAGTTCACGCCGCTCTTCCTGAGGATCTGCGGCAGAATCCAGCTGTTGCCGAACACGTCGGGCAGCCAGGCGTTGTCGATGGTCCTGCCGAAGGCCCGGCGGAAGAAGTGCTGCCCGTAGAGCAGCTGGCGGATCAGGCTCTCCGCCGCGGGCACGTTGCAGTCCGGCTCCACGTACATGGCGCCCACCGGCTCGAAGCGGCCCTCGGCCACCTTCTGCTTAAGCTCCTCGAACAGCTCGGGGTAGTACTTCTCCAGCGTCTCATAGGTGTAGGCCTGGGTGTGGGTGTAGCGGAACTCCGGATACTGGTCCATGAGGCGCAGCTGGATCAGAATGGTGCGGGCATTCTTCTGCACCGCGTGGATCCGCCGCCAGTAGTAGGCGATGTCCAGATGGCTGTGGCCCACCAGCGCCACGTCGCCGGTGCCCTTGTAGTCGGTGTTGGCGTAGATGTGCTTCTCCACATAATCCGCCGCGTCCCCGATGCCCTCGAAGGTGTCGAAGTCCACCAGATCCAGCGCGTGGCTCAGCTCCACAAAGAGGAACTTGCGGTAATCCTCGTTGAAGTACTCGCAGTGGGCGATGTCCATCAGCAGGATGTAGTCGTACACCAGGCTCTGCACGTCCTC
>JBJEYH010000139.1:0-4793 GCA_051886675.1 Aristaeellaceae bacterium | reverse complement strand
CCGCGGGATTGCGCTCGTCATCGGGCTTGGAGCGGTTGTAGGCCTCGATCTCGATATCCAGCTCCGTGGCATCCCCGATGTAGGGCTGCAGGGGCATCAGCTCGCGGTTGGGATCCACGCCGCCCACATACACGCCGTTGATCTTCACGATCATTTCGGCCGCCGTGTGCAGGGAGAAGTACAGCTTCTTCCCCCGCAGATGCCCGGGAATGGTCACGTGCCCCCGGATGAAGGCCGTGCCGTCGGGGGTGAAGATCATGTCGCCCTTTTTGAGGGGGCGGTAAGCGTCGGTGTAGTATTCGTACCCGTTCTCGCTGATCTGCCGCGCGTCCCGGATGGACAGGTCGGTGATCGCGTACTTCTCGTCATAAATGCCGCGCTGCAGCCAGCCGAAGCGCAGCTCCGTCCATTCCTCCGGCCGCATGCTGCGGCGGACGACCTTTACGTGTGCCATCGTCGGTCTCCTTTCCCTCTGCCTCAGGTGTCCTGGAAATACGGCTTGATCCGCACCGGCACAATCCGGACGGTCTGCCCCAGATCCTTGCGGATCATCTCCTCCATCCAGGCGGTGCAGCGGTTCAGAATCGGGCACTTGGAGCATTCGCCCCGGAAGATCAGCTTCAGCTCGTCGCCCTCCCGGGACACATACTCCACCCAGCCGCCGTCGCCCTGAATCCTCGGCGCAAGATAGCGCTCAACGTACTCCTGCATACAGGCCCTCCTTCCCAGACGCCTTACTTGATGAAATCCTCCCGCATGGGGGTGAACACGTCGCAGAGAATGCCTTCCTCCAGGCACTCGCAGCCGTGGAGGCTGCCGGAGGGCATCAGCACGCTGTCGCCCTGGCTGACCACGCGGGTCTCCCCGTCCACGGTGAAGGCGAAGCTCCCCTTGACGATGTAGGTCACCTGGGTGTGGGGATGGGTGTGCATGTTGCCCCTGGCGCCCTTCTCGAAGCGGATTTCGCACATCATGGTCTTGTCGTTGTAGGCCAGGACGCGGCGGGTGACGCCGGGCTCGCAGGCCGTGGGGGTGACGGCATCGTTGTATACAAACATGGCGGCTGCTCCTTTTTGCCAAAAATGGCGTTGTTTTGACCATTATAGCATACCCGTCCGGATGGATGAAGCGCAGTTTTCATGATTTGCACAACACTTTCCATCATTTGCGGGGGAAGGCTGGATCCAGGGGGATGTGGATGCACACGGTGTTGCGGTAGTAGGGGATCGACTCGAAGGTGATGTCCGCCTTCTCGCCGTACTGCATGACGAGCCGCTGGTAGACGTTGTTCAGCCCCACGTGCTTCTGCTGGGCGGGGCTGGTATGCAGCACCTGCCGGGCGTGCTCCACATCGATGCCCACGCCGTTGTCGATGACGGAAAGCTGCAGCTCCTCCCCCACGGCGTGGACGGCCACCTCGATGAACTGGTCGTTGAGCATCTGCCGGCTGCTGTCCATGTGGAAGCCGTGGCGGATGGAGTTTTCCACCAGCGGCTGGAGGATGATCTTCAGCACCGGGTGCTGCAGGCAGCCCTCGTCCACGTTGCTGGTGAAGATCAGCCGGTTGCTGAAGCGCACGTTCATGATGCTGATGTACGCCCGCACATGCTCCAGCTCCCGCTCCACGGTGATCATGTCCTGCCCGAAGCTCAGCCCGATGCGCAGGAATTCGCCCAGGGACTGGATCATGCCGGAGGCGCTTTCGGTGTGCCCGGCGTAGACCTCCATGTTGATGGCTTCCAGCGTGTTGTAGAGGAAGTGCGGGTTGATCTGCTCGGATACCACGCGCATCTCCGCCGAGGCCCGGGCCTCCTCCTCCTGCCGCAGGGCCACCATCTGGTGCTGCACCGTGCGGTACATGGAGGCGATGGCCCGGCTCAGCTGGCCCAGCTCGTCCTGCAGGCGCAGGGGTTCCCGGCCGTCGTAGGTGCCCTCCTCAATGGCCATGACGGTCTTGTGCAGCTTGCGCACGGGACGGGTCATGTGCCGGGAGAGCGGCAGCATCAGCAGGGACAGAAGCAGGATGCACCCCAGCCCGAAGAGGGGGACAATCTGCATGAGGCGGTTCAGGGAGGCCAGCAGCTGCGCCTCGGGCACCAGGTTCACCACGAAGATCTCCGCGTCCGGCCAGTACTGCCAGCACAGATACTGCCCGCCCTGGACAATCACGCCCTGCTGCTGGGCGGCCACGTCCGCGTCCTTCACCCGGGCAAGCAGCGCGGCCTCCTCCACGGCCGGATCATCCGTCAGCAGCTGTCCGTCGGCGGAGAGCAGGTACATCTCCCCGCAGATGCCCTGGCTGGCGTAGACCCGGAGCAGCGTGCGCAGGGCCTCGGTATCCAGCAGCAGGTACATGATCGCCTGGGCGCTGTCGTAGTCCGCGGCGATCATGGGATTGGTGGTGCCGGGCAGGGTGGTCAGCGGAAAGGCCAGGGCCACCACCGTGCGATGCCCCGTAATGGGACTGTCCCGCTGCGGCAGGAAGCTCACCCCGCCGATCAGCCCGTGGTCATAGCCCAGGTCCATGGCGAAGGAGGCTTCCTGCAGGCGGTGGGTCAGGGGCTGGAAGCAGACCCCGTCCCGGTTGACGATCATGGCCGATACCGCCAGGGGATTGCGGCGGATCATGGCGTTGAGGGTGGATTGCAGGCTGATGTTCAGCTGGGTCTGGGCGGCGCGGTCGGCGGCGACGATTTCCGGCAGCAGCTTTTCGAAGTCCTCCGTGCCGCAGGTTTCCAGGAGGCTCAGGAGGGTCTGCTCGTAATTGTCGTGCAGGGCCGTGGAGGCCACCGAGGTGCTGGCCATGGCATCGTCCAGGGAGCGGGACAGATAGTAGTCCCGCAGCAGCACGTGCAGAAGCACCAGCAGCGCCATGGATACCGCAAGGATCAGGCCCGCCATCTGCAGCCAGATGCGGCTCATCAGATGGGTGCGCGGGTCCAGCCGGGCCGCGCGCTGTTTGATGGAGGTGATCACGGCTTTTTCTTCTCCGAATGCTGATAGTCCGAGGGGGCGTGGTTGGTGACGTTCTTGAAGGCCCGGGAGAAGGAACGGTAATCCGTATAGCCCATGGCGTAGGCGATCTGGCTGACGTTCATCTCCTGGCGGCGCAGAAGCTCGCTGGCGTAGCGCATCTTCTCCTGTAGAACGTAGTCGCGGAAATTGCAGCCGGTTTTCTGCTTGAAATAGGTGGTGAAGTAGGAGGCGCTCAGGTTGACGCACACGGCCACGTCGCCGGCCTTGATGTTCTCGCTCAGGTGCTGGTGGATGTACTCCTTCGCCGCCTCGATGATGGGATCGGCCATGCGATGGGAGCGCTGATGCTGCTCGGCATAGGAGGCCAGGGTATCCGCCAGCCAGGTCCGGAGGGCCGCCACGGAATGCAGCTGCTTGGCGGCCTCCGCCGGGGGCGGAACCAGCCGGGGCTCGTCGGGATGGCGGGTGTTCATGCGCTCGCACAGGCCGTGCATCAGCGACGTGCAGCAGCCCCGCACATAATCCGGCGGCGGCAGGGGCACGAAGAACAGCCGGTCGATGTACGCATTGGCCAGGGTGGTCAGGTCGTCCATGCTGCGGGTCTCGATGGCCTCGATGAGCTTGTCGTACACCTCGCCCCCGGTGGTGAGGCTGGGGGGCATCTGCGCGCAGATGACGCTGCTGTCATACACGTCCCCCGGCAGCTCGTACAGCTCGTAGGCCGCAGCGCGCATGGCCAGGCTGAAGCTTTCCGCCGCGTGCAGGGGCGTGGCCACCCGGGGGCCCACCCCCGCGCAGCAGCGAAGGCCGTCCTCGGCGCGCAGGCGCGCGGTGGTGCGGCGCAGGGGCGCATCGTCAAACTGCCCGCCGTCCTGCTGGCACAGAAGCACCACGCACTGGCCGTTGCGCAGCCAGATCTCGCACCGGCGGCCCTGGGTCTCCTCCGAGAGCGCCGCCGCGATGCGCGCATACACGGCGTCCTCCGCCGCCCCGCCCGCGGACAGGGGCAGCACCACCGCGCACACGCAGGGCCGCGCCGGATCGATCTGCAGATCCAGCATGCCCGCCCGGCGGCTCAGATCCTCCTGGCTGTGCAGGTCGTTGGCGATGAGCTGGTTGAGCAGAAACAGCCGCGAGGTCTTGAGGATGGAGGTCATGACCGCATCGCTGCCGCGCATGTTGCGCTCGGCCATCAGGCCGGCAATCTGGCTGCGCAGCTCGTCCTCGAACTCCTGCATGCGCAGGGGCTTGAGGAAATAGGCCTTCACGCCGTAGCGGATGGCCTTCTGCGCCAGGTTGAAGTCATCATACCCGCTCAGGATCATGAACCGGCTGAGGATCCCTTCCTCCCGGGCCTGACGGATCACCTCCAGGCCGTCCATGCCGGGCATCTTGATGTCCATGACGACCAGATCGGGCCGGTTGCGCCGGATCGAGGCCAGGGCGCTCAGCCCGTCGCCCACCGCGTCGATGACCACGGCGTTGTAGTCCCCCCAGGGAATGATTTCACGAAGACCATTGCGGATGGCGGATTCATCGTCCGCAATGAGTACGGTAAAGGGTACGCTATTCATTTCAACTGCTCCTCGCCCGCTGCGTACAGCGCCTGCAAATAACCTGTTAGGCACAAGTATACCGTAAGTACGAACGTTTTTCAACCTTTCCCGCCGGGAGATGACAGCACATTCCCCCCGCAAAAAACGTCCGGACGGCATATGCCGTCCGGACAGACCGGGCGCCCCGGGGACGCGGCAGCAGCCCCGGGGAGGTGTCGGAGGGGGGCCGCAGCCCCCATCTGACCCGGGGGAGGTGTCGGA
>JBJEYH010000138.1:0-6171 GCA_051886675.1 Aristaeellaceae bacterium | reverse complement strand
CTTTGCGTTGTTGTTTCTGTATCGTTTTCAAGGTTCGGTGCCGCTCGCTCTCGCGAGTCAGCTTAGATATAATAACATCGAACTGCTTTTTTGTCAACACCTTTTTTCAAACTTTTTGAGATTTTTTTGAATCTTTTTCGATTCCCGTACGTTATTATCTTTATAAGGATTTTTCATTCGGGAGCCGTTCCATATATGGTGGCTTCTTCCATTTCAGATACACAACGTCATTCGCCCGCGTCCAGCACTTCCTCCACCACAGCGCCCCCCAGGCAGCGATCTCCCTGGTATAATACCGCGCTCTGGCCCGGCGTTACGGCCCGCTGGGGCTCCAGGGACGTCAGCAAAAGCCGGTCGCCCTCCAGGCGCGCTTCCACCGCCTGATCCCCCTGGCGGTAGCGGTACTTGCAGGTGCAGCGCAGAGTTTCGCCCGGGTCAAGGGGCGCGTCGCCGATCCAGGTCACGCCGCCGCACAGGCTCCGCGTGGAGTACAGCATGGGGTGATCCTCCCCCTGGGCCACCAGCAGCCGGTTGCGCTCCAGATCCTTGCCGATGACAAACCAGCTCCGCCCGTCGCCGCAGCCGCCGATGCCCAGCCCCCGCCGCTGCCCCAGGGTGTAATACATCAGCCCGTCGTGACGCCCCACCACCCGGCCGTCCGGTGCGACCATGTCGCCAGGCTGGGCGGGCAGATACTGCGCGAGAAACTGCTTGAACTTTCTTTCGCCGATGAAGCACACGCCGGTGGAATCCTTCTTCTGGCTGACGGGCAGGCCCTTCTCGGCGGCGATGCGGCGCACTTCGGCCTTGGTCATGCCGCCGACGGGGAACATGGCCCGCCTGAGCTGCCAGTTCTTCAGCATATAGAGGAAATAGCTCTGATCCTTGTTGGGATCCGCGCCGCGCAGCAGCTCGCCCGCCTCATTCGTCCGGACGAAGTGCCCCGTGGCCATGCGGGAAGCCCCCAGCTTCATCGCGAAGTCCAGGAAGGCGCGGAACTTGATCTCCCGGTTGCACAGCACGTCCGGGTTGGGGGTGCGGCCGGCGCGGTATTCCGCCAGGAAATAGCTGAACACCCGATCCCAGTACTCCTGGGCGAAGTTCACCGCGTAGTACGGGATGCCGATCACGTCGCAGACCTCCCGCACGTCCCGCCAGTCGCTCTCGGCGGTGCAGACGCCGTCCTCGCCATCCTCCTCCCAGTTCTTCATGAACACGCCGATCACGTCGTACCCCTGCTCCCTGAGCAGCAGCGCCGCCACCGACGAATCCACCCCGCCGGACATCCCTACCACAATCCGTTCGCTCATGCTTCCGCCTCCATCAGGCGCGCCAGCACCTGCCGGGCCACGGCTCCGCCGATTTCCTCCGGCGCGCCCCGGCCGTCCACCACGATGAACCGCGCCGGATCCCGGGCGATCAGCTCCCGGTAGGCGGCCTCCGTCCGGCTGTGGAAGCTGTCGCCCTCCATCTCGATCCGGTCAAGCTCCGACGCCGCGCCCCGCCGCTTCAGGCTCGTGCGGTGGTCGATGTCCAGGTACACCGTGGCCATGGGCATCGTGCCGTCCACCGCGGGGGCGTTGATGTCCAGAATCCTCTGCACCCCCAGCTGCCGTCCACCGCCCTGGTAGGCCACGGAGGAATCCACAAACCTGTCGCACACAAGCACCTTCCCCGCCCCGATCGCCGGGCGGATGATCTCCCGCACATGCTGCGCGCGGGCCGCCGCGTACAGCATGGCCTCGGTGATGCCCGTCATGCCCACGTTCTCCCGGTCCAGCAGAACGCCGCGGATTGCCTCGGCCACCTTGCACCCGCCGGGCTCCCGGCTGTGCACAACCTCAAAGCCGAAGCGATCCAGCGCATCGGTCAGCAGGCGGATCTGCGTGGTCTTGCCGCTGCCGTCCATGCCCTCCATGGACAGGAAGGCTCCCTCGGGCGGCGTTTCCCCCGGGCAGAGCGCGTCGATGAGCGCCTGCACGGTGGGGGCGTACACGTCGCAGCCGGCCTGGCGCAGCTCCTCCTCGCTGCCGTAGCCGAAGCCCGCGCCGATCGTCCTGATGCCCACGGCGCGCCCGCCCTCGATGTCGAACTTCCGGTCGCCCACCATCCAGGCCTCGGCGTAGTCCTCCGGCAGCGCGGCGCGGATCAGCCAGGCCTTGTCCGCGTCCCGGGTGGCACCGTCCGGGCCGATCACCCGGTCGATGAACCTGTCCAGCCCGAAATACCGGATGATCCGCTCGGAGGCCTCCTGGGGCTTGCCCGTGGCCACGCCCAGCCAGCAGCCCTGCCGCTTCAGCATCCGCAGCAGCCGCCGGATGCCCGGATACACCCGGTTCTCGAACAGCCCCACCCGGGTATACCGCTCCCGGTAGGCCGTGACGGCGCGCTGCGCCATCTCCTCGTCCATGCCCATGAAGGTGTGGAAGGAGTAGAACAGCGGCGGGCCGATGAACCGCCTGAGGGTTGCGTCGTCCGGCGCGGGGAAGCCCAGCTTCTCCGCCGCGTAGCGCACGCAGTTCCAGATGCCCTCCTCCGATTGGGTCAGCGTACCGTCCAGGTCAAAGATCACACACTTGTCGTAACGCACAGCACCTTGTCTCCTTCCACGCCGAACCGCTGCTGATGTCCCGCGTGCATCAGCCGTTCCAGCACATTCCCGTCAAACCTCTCCCCCGGGCAGATCAGCGGCACCCCCGGCGGATACAGCCCCGCGCTTGCCGCGGCAATCCGGCCCTCCGCCCGGGAAAGCGGCACCGTTTCGCAGGGGGCGGTGGCGGCGGGACGCACCTCCAGCGCCCGTTCGGGCAGCGGGCAGGGCGGCAGCAGCGTCATCGCCGGCGATAGCGCGGGGACGATCTCCCCCAGCGCGTCCGCCAGCGCCGCGAAGTCGGCATCCCCGTCCATGGCGGTGAGGATCAGCACCGCCCGGGACAGGTCGTTCATTTCCACGTCGATGCCCCGCTCCCGCAGCGCCTTCGCCAGCGCGTCGCCCCCCTGGGGCGCGGCGATCACCAGCCGCGTGGGATCGAAGTCCAGCCCCGTGTCCCCCCAGGCCCCGTGGGCGTCGGCATAGCCCAGGGCCGGCAGACGGCGGCGGAGCTCCTCCGCCCGGGCGATCACCCGCCGGAGCTCCTTCGCGCCCCGCTCCTCCATGTACGCCCTCGCGTCGTCGATGCCCATCATCAGCAGGAACGAGGGCGAGGAGGTCTGCTCCCGGCGCATCAGCCGCAGGGCGTATTCCGCGTCCGCCGCGTCCCGCAGATGCAGCGCCGCGCTGCCTGTCAGCCCCGGCAGCGTCTTGTGCACGGACTGCACCCAGGCGTCCGCGCCCAGGGCCCCGGCGGAAAGGGGTGCGTCCATCCAGGGCAGATGCGCCCCGTGGGCCTCGTCCACCGCCACCCGCATGCCCAGCGCATGGGCCCGGTCGATGATCCGCGCAAGTGGCAGGCAGCCGCCGTAATAGTCAGGACGGGTCAGCAGCAGCGTCCGGGCCTCCGGATGACGATCCAGGGCCTCCAGCACGTCCGCCTCCCGGATAAAGCAGTAGCCGTCCGCCATCTGGGTCACGGGGATCCACCGCACCCGCGCCCCGCCCATCACGCAGCCGTTCACCGCGGACAGGTGGGCGTTGCGGGGCAGCAGCACCGTGTCGCCCTCCCGGGCCCACAGCTGCATCATGATATGGATGCCGCAGCTGGAGCCGTTGTGCAGGAAGAGCGTTTCCGCCGCCCCCGCCGCCCGGGCGTAGAGCCGCTGGGCCAGGGCGATGCCCCGCTCGGGGGCGTAGAGGTCGTCGGTGACGGGAAGCTCCGTGGTATCCAGCCGGTACAGGTCATCGGGGCCGAAGGGCGCGCGGCCCTTGTGCCCGGGCATGTGGAACCTCCCCCGGCCCGAAGCCTCCCGGAGCATGTCGTGGATGGGTCTCACAGTGCATCCTCCCGGGCCGCGTCGCTGAGCTGGCAGGCCATGCGCTCCATCAGCTCCCGCATTTCCAGCGCGTCCAGCCACCGCCGCGGAATGGCTTCCGCACCCAGCCACGCGCCCAGGATGTTCCCCGCGATGGCCCCGGTGGAATCGCTGTCGCCCTTGTGGGTCACAGCGGCGCACAGGCACTCCTCCATGCTGTCCGGGAAGCGCAGGCAGCAGTACACCGCGATGGCCAGGGCCTCGTCCCCCACCCAGCCCTCGCCCAGCTGGCCGATGGCCTCCTCGGGCGGCGTGTCGGTCTTCGCCAGGGCGATGGCGCGGTTCATCAGGCTCCGGAAGCCCAGCAGCTGCGCAAAGGCGCCGTTCCCGGGCGCGTCGTCGGCCTCGCAGCCCTCGGCGGCGCGGATTTCCGGGGCGAACAGGCGGCACATCCGATCCAGGGAGGCTTCCACCAGCGCCTGCAGCGTGCGGCCGTCCTCCAGCAGGATGCCGTGCACCAGATCCGCCAGCATCGCCGCCGGAACATAGCCCATCCGGTGGCCGTGGGTGATGGCCGCTGCCGCCGCGCCCTGCAGCGCGTAAGCGTCCTCCGCCGGAACGTCCCGCAGGGCGCGGACCATGCCGCAGGGCGCCGTGCGCATCACGCCGCCGCAGCCCTTGGAGTTGTTGATGGGCTGCACGGTATCGCCCATGTCGCCGGACAGCAGCGCGGACAGGCAGGTATTGCCCGGCGCGCGGCGGATATGGAGCCGCTGCTCGGGCAGAAGCATGCTCCCGGCATGATAGCAGCCCTTCTGCTGGACGTAGCCCTGGGTATGAAGCCAGTCCAGATAGGACTGGTAGACGCAGGCAGGCATGTCCATGCCATGGCGAAGGCTGTTCAGCAGACCCTCGGCGGTGAAGAGCGTCATCTGCGTGTCGTCGGACACAATGGCAAAGCCGCCCCGCAGATCCATCTCGCGCACGCCCTCGGCCCCGAACCGGCGGCGGATCTCCTTCGCGGAATCGAACTCCACCTGATAGCCCAGCGCGTCACCGCAGGCCCCCGCCAGCAGGCTCCCCCGGATTCTGTTCACTCTCTCCATGCTCCGCTCCCCCTTCGTCAAACTGAATACCAGTATAGCAAAAACCCATGGCCGACGCAAGCGCACGGGGGAGAGGGGGTTCGCCCCTTTTCCCGCGATTGGGCAGCGCGCCATCGGTCACGCTGAGCCCGCGCGGGAGGCGTGCGGCTGCGCGGAGGCCCGGCGGCGGGCAGCGCCACCTCACGTCCGCTCAACCACATACCGGCACGCACCCGCCGCGCCGCAGCGAAGGCTGTACGTCCCCGGGTGCAGCAAACGCAGCCGCGCGCCCCGCGGAGCTTCCGCCAGACGGTAGGTATCGCCCTCCCGCAGCGTGATGATCAGCACTGCCCGGGGATCCTGCGCCTCCACCGTGAGCTCCAGCGCGGTGCAGTCGGCGTTCCACACCTGACTGCGAATCACGGTGTCGAGCCCGGCCGTCACGCTGCCCGGCTCGTAGTAGGCGCGGTACCAGTCCAGCACCGGACTCGACAAGCCCGAGAAATGATGGAATCCCGCGCCCCGTCCGTTGGTCAGCATGAAATGCTCGTAGCAGTTGCCGTTCACGCCGGTCTCCCGCTGCCACAGGCGCAGCGCCGTCCGCGCGATCCGGTGCGCCAGCGCTTCCTCCCCACAGTCCAGCAGGCCCTTCCACACAATCCACTGGTGCGGCATCCAGACCGAGCCGTTCCAGTAGCCCGTGCGGATGAAACAGGGCGAGCGCGTGTCCACCACGCTCAGGCCCACCGGCGTCATCAGCCCCCGGCGGAGGTTCTCCAGCATCCGCCCGCGCTGCGCCGCCGTGCCGATCCCCGCCAGCAGCGGATACAGCCCGTCCAGCCCCTGATTCGGGTTGACGCCCGCCTCGTCCCGCAGAATCCCCGCGAAGCCGCCTTCCCCGTCGTCCAGGCTGTAGCCGAAGTAGCCCGTCTCCTCGTCCCAGCAGCGGGCCAGCGCGTCGCCCAGCGTCCGGCGGTCCGCCTCGTATGCCGCGACGTCCGTCTCCTGCCCGAGGACCCTGGCCGCATGGGTCAGAATCCGGCCCAGGATCAGCGTCATCGCCGTGACGATCACCGGCGCGGAGCGTTCCTCCAGCTGCCGCCCGTGCAGATACTTCTGCGCCGGATAATCATCCCAGCCGCCGGAATTGTAGAAGATCTCCCACGTGGCGATCAGC